>JAJRVI010000037.1 GCA_024277405.1 Fidelibacterota bacterium | reverse complement strand
GTTCCCCGACAGGATGGGCGAGCGCGACCGGGCCGCGGTGCAACGGGCCCTCGGGCTCGTGGGGCTCGAGGGGCTCGCCCACCGGCGCCTTTCCACTCTCTCCGGGGGCGAACGGAGGAAGGCATTCATCGCCGTGGCCCTGGCGCGGGAGCCCGATGTCCTCCTCCTCGATGAGCCCATGGCCCATCTGGACCTCAAGGCCCAGGCGGAGCTCCTCGGGCTCTTCCGGGGATGGGCCGGGGAGGGGGTGACGGTGGTGGCCACCTCCCACGACCTGAACCTGGCCGCCGCCTTCCCCCGTCTGGCCCTGCTCGTGGGGGGAAGGCTCTTCTCCCACGGCCCCCCGGGGGAGGTGCTCACCCCGGGGAACATCCGGCGGGCCTTCGGGGTGGAGGCCCGCGTCGCCCACGATCCCGCCACCGGTGCCGCCTGGATCCAGGTCCTTGTGGGCGGCGAGGACATCCCCACGGCGAAGGGCGATCGACATCGGGGATGAACCCTCGACGTTACAACACGTAGCGTCGCACCTCACGTGCGAGGTTGTGCTCCCAGATGGTGAAGAGCGGGGAGCAGGCCCCTGCGACGTCCCGGGGCCTGCTCCCCGTTAGCCTCAGAACAGGCCCTTGACCTGGCCGGTGTCGGGGTCGATGTCGATGCGCCGGTAGGCCGGGTCGGAGCCGGTACCGGGCATGAGCTTGATGTCCCCCGCCATGGGGCAGAGGAACTTCGCCCCGGTGAACACCAGGATGTCCCGGATCGGGAGCACCCAGCCCTTGGGGACCCCCTTCAGGTTGGGGTCGTGGGAGAGGGAGAGGTGGGTTTTGACCATCATGGTGTAGTAATCCCGGAACTCCTCCTCTTCCTCGAACCGCTTGGCCTTGGCCTCGGCCTCCGGCGTCCAGGAGACACCGTCCGCCCCGTAGACCTCCTTGGCGATCAGTTCCACCCGCTGGCGCAGGGGCATGTCCAGGGGGTAGAGGTAGCGGAACTCCACCGGCTCCTGGCACGCCTCGATGACCGCGTCCGCCAGCTCCAGGGCCCCCTCGCCGCCCTTGAGCCAGTGCTCCGACACCGCGCACCGGGCGCCGGCTCGCTCCGCCGCCCGCTTTACCAGTGCCACCTCGGCGTCGGTGTCGGTGTAGAACCGGTTGATGCACACCACCGGCTTTATCCCCGACTTCTTCACCGTCTCGATGTGGTGGAGGAGGTTGGGGAGCCCCCGCTCCACCAGCTCCAGGTTCTCCTCCTGGTATTCCTTCGCCAGCGGCCTCCCCGGCACCACCTTGGGCCCGCCGCCGTGCATCTTCAGGGCGCGGATGGTGCACACGATCACCGAGACGTTCGGGGTGAGGCCGCTTATGCGGCACTTGACGTTCCAGAACTTCTCGAACCCGATGTCCGCCCCGAAACCCGACTCCGTCACGTGGTAATCGAACAGCTTGAGGCCGATGAGGTCCCCGATCACCGAGGACTGGCCGATGGCGATGTTGGCGAAGGGGCCGGCGTGCACCAACACCGGCTGGTACTCCACGGTGCAGCAGAGGGTGGGGTTGATGGTGTTCCGCATCCAGGCCGCCATGGCCCCGGCCACCTCCAGGTCCTCGGCGGTGATGGGGTTCCCGCGCTTGTCGTAGGCCAGGGTGATCCTCCCGATGCGCTCCCGGAGGTCCCGGAGGTCCCGGACGATGGAGAGGATGGCCATGAGCTCGGAGGAAACCGAGATCTGGAAGCCCGACTCCATCATGAACCCGTCCATCTTGCCGCCGATGCCGATGATGATCCGCCGCAGGGCCTGGGCGCAGAAGTCGATGGCCCAGCGCCACTCCACCCGCCGGGGATCGATATCGAGCCGCTTCAGGCCCCGCTTGGCCAGCTGTTCATCGGAATAGTTGAACTCGTGTTGGAGCCGCGCGGTGATGGCCACCATGGCCAGGTTGTGGGCGTTGGTGATGGCATCGATATCCCCGGTCAACCCCAGGGTGAACTCGGTCATGGGGATGAGGAGGGCGTTCCCACCCCCGGCGGCCGTCCCCTTGATGTTGAAGGTGGGGCCGGCCGAGGGCTGCCGGATACATCCCCCCACGTTCATCCCGCGCTTGGCGAGGCCCTCGATAAGGCCTAGGGTGGTGGTGGTCTTCCCCTCCCCCAACGGGGTCGGCGTTATGGCGGTGATCTCGATGTACTTCCCGTCGGGGCGGTCCTTCAGGCGCTCGTAGATCTTGAGGTAGTCGAGTTTGCAGATCCTGCCGTAGGGGATGATCTCGTCCTTCCTGAGCCCGAGCCTCTCCGCCCACTCCTCCGGGGTGGGCATCCCCCGCTCCGCCTCCGCCGCGATCTCCCAGTCGGCGAGCTTCGTGGGATCGTACGGCACCTCCACCTCCTTTATAAGTGATGGGTAATTCGGTGATCTGTGATGGGTTTACTTCCCATCACTCATCACACATCACCCGTCACGGATTTATTCCGGCGAGCTCCAGGATCCCGGGTACCACGTCCTCCCAGCCCATGGGCATGAGGTGGATCCCATGGCAGTAGGGCTTCACCGCCCGGATGATCCGGGCGCAGATCTCCGTGCTCACCTCCTTCCGCTCCTCCTTGGTCTTCGCCCGTTCTATCTCCGCGATCAGCGGCTCGGGGACGTTCACTCCCGCGATGTGCTCGTTCATGAACCGAGCCATCCCCGCGCTCTTCAGGGGGATGAGCCCGGCGATGATCGGTACCCCCAGCCCTTCCGCCGCCCGCGCGAAGCGGACGAAGGCCTCGGGGTCGTAGACGGCCTGGGTCTGGACGAATTTGGCCCCCAGCTCCACCTTGAGCCTGAGCTTCGCGAGGTGGGGCTCCAGGGGGTCGGCGGTGGCGTTCACCACCGCGCCCACGAGGAAGTCGGTCTTGCCCTCCAGCTCGTTCCCGGCGAGGTCCTTTCCGGAGTTGAGGGCCGCCACCGCGGCGATGAGCTGGACCGAGTCCAGATCGAACACCGGGAGGGCGTCCGGGTGGTCCCCGAGGGTGGGATAGTCCCCGGTGAGGGCGAGGACGTTCTCGATCCCCAGGGCCCAGGCCCCCAGGAGATCGGCCTGCAACGCGAGCCGGTTCCGGTCCCGGCAGGTCATCTGGAGTATCGGTTCGTACCCCTCCCGTTTTATGAGGGCGCAGAGGGCCCAGGAGCTCATCCGCAGTACCGAGGATTGGAGGTCGGTGACGTTGAAGGCATGGACGTACGGGGCCAAGCGCCGTACCGCCTCCAGGGCCGGGCCCACGTCGGTCCCCTTGGGGGGGCCGGCCTCGCAGGTGATCACGAATTCCCCCTTGGCGAGCCTGTCACGGAATCGCATTCAGACCTCCTCCAGGTACTCCAGGGCCCACAGGGTGCTGCGGCGTCGGGAAAGGGGGACATCGTACTGGCGACGGCGGTCCTTGGGTGGTCGGTATCGGGCGAAGAGGTCCAGACGCCCGATATCGGCGAGCCGCTCGTAGATCCGTTGCCAGCCGCAGGGGCGCCCGGGCTCGAGCTCGCACTCTCCCCGGTGGGAACCGCCGCACGGGCCGTGTAATAGGCCCTTGGGACAGGCGGTGAGGGGGCAGATCCCGCCGGTGTAGGCGAGGACGCAATCCCCACAGCGGGCACACCTCTCTTCCCCGGGCCATATCCCCTGGAACGCCCCGTAGGAGACGGTGTTGGCCGCGGGGAGGACGGGTTTCGGCACCACCGCGGCCACCGCCTGGACCCCCACGCCACACGAGGCCACGAGCAGTGCGTCCGCGCCCTCGACCGCGTCCCGGAGGCGGGACAGCCGGATCCCCACCAACGCCTTGTTGCACAGGAAGGGGATCACGGTGGTCCCCACCACGGGGTGCCCGGCCCCCTCCAGGAGCGCCCCGAGGTCCACGATCGCCTTTTCCCCCCCGACCTCACACACCTCGGCACAGCCATCACACGAGACGAGGAAGACCCTTTCCCCATCCCTCAGGTATCCCAGGATCTCCTCGCGGGGTTTGAGTTCGGTCACCAGCATTCCGACCCCCTATTGGATCGCACAGGCGAGGCAGGGATCGAAGGAGCGCACGATCCTCCCCGCCTCGAGGAGCCCGTCCCCGCTCACCCGCGTCCCCTGGAGCGCCCGTTCGATGGGGCCCGGTGTCCCCTTCTCGTCGCGGGGGGAGGCGTTCCACGTGGTGGGGGCGATGACCTGGTAGCGGGCGATCACCCCCCCGGCGACCTCGACCCAATGGCCCAGGGCGCCGCGCGGGGCGTCGGTGAGCCCCTGCCCCCGGGCCTCGCGGGGGAGGGTGAACGCCACGGCCACCGGGGCCGCGGGATCCAGCTCGGCCAGCCACCCCTCCATCGCCCGGGCGATGAACAGGGCCTCCATCCCCCGGGCGAGGTGTCTCCCCATCGTCGAGCTCAGGCGTTCCGGTCCCGTTTCCGCTTCCGTGAGGAGCTCGCCCGCGGCCTCCCGGAATCCCCCTGGTCCCCGCACCAGGGCGATCGCGGCGCGGGCCGCCGGGCCCACCTCGCATGCCTCCCCCCGGTACCGGGGGGCCTTTATCCAGGAGTAGGCCTCGGCCTTGTCGGGGTCCGGTTCGGCCTCCTCCTCACGGGGGTGTTGCGCCCCGTTCCCCCGATACCAGGAGCGCGCGGTGTGCTCGCGGATCTCCGCGGGATCGAGGGGCTCGGGTTCCCCGTCCAACACGGCCCCCGCGGGGAAGAGCCTGTCACCGTCCAGGGGGAAGCACCCGAAGGTGAGGAGTTTTCCGACACCGCCGAGCTCGAAGTAGTCGGGGTACCGCCGTGCCAACAGGAGGAGGTCCGGGATATAGACCCCGCGGATGAAGTCCACGATTTCCTTCAAGCGGAACCTAAACGCGGCCACGTCCCCTGGATCCGGCCGGTAGGTGACCCCTCCGGGGACGATGGACATGTCGTGGGGCATCTTCCCCCCGAAGAGGGCCACGAGCTCCTGGGCCTTGCGCCGCATGTCCAGCGCTTGGAGGTAATGGTCGGCGAGTTTCCGCGCTTCCTCCCGGGAGAAGCGACGGTCCTCGTCGGTGCCGGGGGAGAGGGCCCCGGGCAGGGCGTCGGCCGGCAAATAGTCCGGGAGGGCCAGGTGATAGAAATGGAGGATGTGGTTGTGCAGGAAGTTGGCCCCGTAGATCAGGTTCCGCAGGAGTTGCCCGTTCCGCGGCGGGGAGATTCCCAGGACATCGTCGAGGCAGAGGGCCGCGGCGGTGGAGTGGGCCAGGGGGCAGACCCCGCAGATCCGAGTGGTGATCCGCTGGGCATCCAGGGGATGGCGCCCGCGCAGGATCTCCTCCAGCCCCCGGTACAGCGCCCCGGAGCACCGAGCCCCCACGATCATCCCATCCTCTACCTGTATCTCCACGCGCAGGTGCCCCTCGATCCGCGTGATCGGGTCGATCGTCACCGTCCTCATCCCGACCTCCTGAAGGCCCCGGTGGCCTCCTCGGCGCCGGCCTTGCGGAAGAGGGGCGAGGGGTAATCCGGGAACTCGGGTTCACAGCAGCCGATGCACGGATGGCCGGCCTTGATGCACCAATTGACCCCACCGTTCCACTCGTGGTAAGGGCAGTTGGCATCGGTGTACGGGCCCTTGCAGCCGAGCTCGTATAGACATCCCTCGGCCCCGAACGCGGGCGCGAACCGGCCCACGTCGAAGTCCGCCCTCCGCGGACAGTTGTCGTGGACGAGGTCAGGGTAGACCGCCCGCAGCCGCCCCACCCCGTCCAGTTCCTCGGGCCGTGGGGGACCGTGGAGGAGGATATGGGCCACCGTCTCCACGAACCAACGGGGATGGGGGGGGCAACCGGGGACGTTCACCACCGGGACGTCGATCCCCTCCCGGCGCAGCAACTCCCCGATGCCCACGCATCCGGTGGGATTGGGGGCCCCGGCGGGGATGCCGCCGTAGGAGGCACAGGTCCCCATCGCCACCACGCCCACCGCGCCGCGGGCGAGACCCGCCGCCCGTTCCGCCATGGGCCTCTCCCCCACCCGTCCGAAGTTGGGATGCCTGGTGGGAAGCGCCCCCTCCACCACCAACAGGTAATCCCCCGCCGCCTCCCCGGGGAAGCGATCCAGCACCTCCAGGGCCGGTCGGCCGGTGGGCCCCATCAGGGTAGCGTGAAACACGAGGGTGATGCTCTTCCCGGGGACGACCTCGTCGAGGAGGAGATCCTTGATGTCGGGATAGGCGGCGTTCATCAGGGAAACGGAACAGCCGGTACAGCCCGCGCCCTGGAACCACACCACCGCGAGCGGCTCTCCCCTCACCTCGCCTCCTTTCAGAGTCGGAAAATCAGGTTAGCGAGAACAAACTTCCGGGGCAACTCTGCGGCCTGTGCGATGCGCCCTCACCCGGTCTCCGCTGGGATGGGGGTGCGGTGTCGCCCGTCGCATGTGATCGCGACCCGCAGCGGTTGCCGGGGACGGGAGCTGGTGGGGCCTCTCCCGCTGGATACCGCCCGTCCCGGTTTTTGAGGTCAACGCCGCGCGGGGCGCTCGAGGCATGGATGAACTCACCGGGGATCCTCTTCTACCTGCAGAGACTCGGGCCCATCGTGTCCGGGATGATGCTCCTCGGGGAAATTCCGGGGTAAGGTGGAGGAGGTGGTGTGGGCCTTCGGGGGACGCTGGAGGAGCTCGCCGGGGAGTTCGGGGTGCGGTGGCTTTCGTGGTTCACCCCCTCCGGCGCGGATCTCCAAGGCCCTGGCGGGATTGGGACAGGCGAGGCTTACCGAAATGGTCCGACGCAAGGGGCAGGACCTTCGGCCATCCCCTACCTCCGTCCGGCTCCGGGAGGCCATGGCGATCGAACGGATGAGGGGAGCATCGCATCGTGGACGCGGTCTTCTCCCGCTGGATCGTGAGGCTTTCTGGCTATAGCCCTTGGGCAAAGGCTTCAGGGGAGCTCCAGGGAGAGGCCCACCGAGAGCCCTTGGCCTTCCGGGAAGGCGGTGAGGAGTGTTTCACTGGCTTCTCGGCCGGTGCAGTGTCCCGGCGCCACCGACACGGCCAGGGCTTGCAGATCTTCGGCCAACCGGGCGAGCTCGTCCGGGGAGAGGCGGGCGAGGTGAAAGCCTCCCAGGACCAGGCGGAACCTTTCCCCGACGATCTTGGCCGCCCGGGCCGCCATCCGCACGATCCCGGGGTGGGCACAGCCGGTGATGAGGACCGGGCCCTCCTCGGTGGCCACCACCAAGCCCTGCTCCTTTACCCCCCGGCCCATGGTCCCGGTGGACCAAAGCCCCTCCCCGAGACACCGCGGCCCCTTGACCAAAGTGAGCTCCGCCTTGGCCCGCCTGGTCCGGGGACGGAGGTAGTCCCCCATCACATATGGCGCCCAAATGTGCACTCCCTTGGCCTTCTCCAGGACGTGGGAGAGCCCCCCGACGTGGTCGCAATGCGGGTGGGAAAGGAAAAGGTCGGTGAGCTTAGAAAGCTCGACTTCAAGATGCCGAACGTTGTGCTCCAGCACCAACCGGTCCGCTCCCGTGTCGAACAGGATCTTTCTCTCTCGGACCTCAACCAGGGCCGAGAAACCCCAACCTTCCTTGGCTGGAGCTTGAGCGCGGTTATCGTACAGGATCGTGATCCGCATTCACCTTCAGGAGATGGCTCCCGTGGGGCAGGCGGAGACGCAGGCCCGGCACCCACGGCACAGGGCGGCGTTCACCACCGCCACCCCGCCTTTGATCTCGATGGCGCCGAACGGGCAGGCCCGGACGCACTCGCCGCAGCCCGCGCACTTCTCCGGATCCAC
>JAJRVI010000036.1 GCA_024277405.1 Fidelibacterota bacterium | reverse complement strand
TCCACCCGTGCCGTCGGCACCCCGACGCCGCAGGGGATCCCGTGGACGGTGGTGTGCGAGGAGGTCACGTAGGGATAGGTCCCGAAATCGATGTCGAGGAGCGTTCCCTGTGCCCCCTCGAAGAGGACCGTCCTCCCCCCGTCCAAGGCGCGGACGACGGCGGCCTGGGCGTCCCCGATATGCTCCACGAAGATGGCGTAGAACTCGAAGAGCTCTTGGGCCACGCGCTCGGGATCCGCCGGGGGCCGCTCGGGATCCCGGTGGACGGCCTCCATGCGGGCGAGCCTCTCCCGCACCACATCCTGGTCGGCGAGGTCCGCGAACCTGATCCCCAGGCGCAGGGCCTTGTCGGCGTAGGCCGGGCCGATCCCCCGGCGGGTGGTGCCGATGGCCCTGGCGATCCCGCTGCCGAGCTCCGCCTCTTTGTGATAGGGGAGGATCACGTGGGCCCGTTCGGAGATGAGGAACGCCGGGATCGGACGCCCCTGTTTCTCGATCTCCTGGAGCTCCTCCCGCAGCGTCCAGGGGTCGATGACCATCCCGTGGGCCATGACCCCCAGACACCCCTCCCTGAGGGCCCCCGCGGGGAGGTGATGCAGGTGGATCTCGCCGTGGGCATCGACCACCGTGTGGCCGGCGTTCGGCCCCCCGTTGAACCGGACGACGAGGTCGGCCCGCTCGGAGAGGAGATGTGAGAGCTTGCCCTTGCCCTCATCGCCCCACTGCGCCCCGATGATCGCTATTCCCGGCATCCGCTCACCCCGCGCAGATCTTCCAGCGCCGATAGCACGAGCGCAAGCACCTCCTCGAGGTCCACCTCCCTCCCCAACGCCTCCCCCAGGGAGATGGCCCGCCCCCCGAGCTCCGCCGGCAGGGCGTTGTTCACGTTTATGCCGATCCCCACGATCACCGGTCCCGCCCTTCCCCCGACGAAGTCGGTCTCCACGAGAACCCCCCCGAGCTTCCTGCCGTGGAGCTCGAGATCATTGGGGAGCATGGCCCTGACGGGGACGCGGAAATGCCCCGCCAGCGCCCGGGCCACCGCCTTCGCCACCCGGATGTGCAGGGGGGGCGGTGGGGGGAGGACCGCGGAGAGCCATAGGCCACCCCTGGGAGAATGCCAGACCGCACCCCGCCGACCCCGTCCCCGCCGCTGTACCTCGGCCACCACCACCGTGCCCACCTCCCCCAGCTCCCTCGCCACGTCCTGGGTGGAGTCGGTCGCGGAAAGCCGGACGATCTTCCACTGTGATGGGTGATGCGTGATGCGTGATGGGGAGGGAGCTTCCTTAAAGTACCTTTCGCCCGGCCCACTCATCACCCATCACCGATCACTGATAACTCATTACCGCCTCACCCGGCGGAGGTAGATCTTCCCCGATTTCCCGTGGATCTTGGCGGAGAGCCGCTCCCGCTCGTCCCGGCGCCGGTCGCCCTCATCCCGGGAAAACTCCACGGTGTACTCGGCGTCCGCGAGCGGGCCCTCCACCAGGGAAACGGCCAGGACCTCCCCCTTTATGCGCTCGGGGAAGCGCCGGAAGATCCCGGCGATCTCTCCCTCGTAGCCGAGCTCTATCCTGTCGGTGACCTCGAACCCCGCCTCCTTCCGGGCGAGCTGGATCCGGTGGATCAGCTCCCGTAAGTCCCCCTCCGCCCGGAGCTCCTCGTCCAACCGGGCGTCCAGGGCCACGGCGACCCCGCCCTCCTCGAGGAGGACATAGCCGGGAGCGGTCTCCCACGAGACCTTCACATCGGCGGCGGTGAGCTCCACGACCTTCCCCTCCACCTCCAGGGAGACCTTGCCCCTTTGGAGTTCCCGCCACAGGACGGCGTGGTCGGCGTCCCTTATGGCCGCGGCCACCCGCGGCGCGAGCTCGCCCAAGCGCGGCCCCAGGGAGGCGAAGTTGGGGGAGAGGACCGGGCGGCGGAGTCCGCCCAGGTCATCCACCAACGCGATCTCCTTCACGTTGAGCTCCGCTTTGGCGAGGTCCCAGAGCTCCCCCGGGATCCCCTCGTCCCCGGGCTGTTTTTTGACGAGAAGCCTCCGCAGGGGCTGGCGCACCTTGACCTTGGCCTGGTTCCGCGCGGCGAGGCCCAGGTTCGCCACCGCGCGCACCCGGGCCATCCACCGCTCCAGGGCCTCGTCCCGGGCCCCCGGCTGGGGCCAGGGGGAAAGGTGCACCGATTCCGGATCCCCGTTGGTCCTGAGCGACTGCCACATGGCCTCTGCCGTGAACGGGGCGAAGGGGGCGATGAGCTGGGCGAGGGTCTTCAGGGCCCGGTAGAGGGCGTGGTAGGCGGAACGTTTATCGTCGGTCCACTCCCCGCCCCAGAACCGGGGTCGGGAGAGTCTGATGTACCAGTTGGAGAGGTCGTCCACGTACCTCTCCAGGGCCCGGCAGGCCTCCACCACCTTGTAGGTATCGAGATGCCCGGTGACCTCCTCCACCGCTTGAGCGGTGCGGGAGAGGAGCCAGCGATCCAAGGCCGGCCGCGCCTCCGGCACCGGCATCCCCGGGTCGAACCCGTCGATCCCCGCATAGAGGGCGAAGAAATCGTGGGAGTTCATCACCGTCTCCAGGAACCCGGCCCGGGCCTTCCTGACCCCCTCTAGGGAGATCCGCCGCACCGTCCAAGGGGCCGATTCCGCTGCGAGGTACCAGCGGATGGCGTCGGCCCCGTAGCGGTCCGCCACCGGCAGGGGATCGATCACGTTCCCCCGGGATTTGCTCATCTTCTGGCCCCGTTCGTCCAGCCCCAGCCCCGTCACCAGGACCCGCTTGTAGGGGGTCTTCCCGTGGAGGAGCACCCCGGTGACAAGCAGCGTGTAGAACCAGCCCCGGGTTTGATCGAGCCCCTCGCAGATGAAGTCCGCGGGGTAGTTCTCCCGGAAGAGCTCCTCGTTCTCGAAGGGGTAGTGCCACTGAGCGGTGTGCATGGAGCCCGAGTCGAACCAGGTATCGAGGACATGGGGCACCCGCCCCATCTCGCCCCCGCAATCGCAGCGGAGCACCACCCGGTCGATATAGGGACGGTGGAGCTCCACGCGTCGGGCGAGTTCGGGGTCGACGGCCCGTTCCACGAGCTCGGCCCGGGACCCGATCACGACCATCTCCCCACACGAAGCGCATTCCCATACCGGAAGGGGCGTGCCCCAGAAGCGGTCCCGGGAGAGGGCCCAATCGCGCATGGAGTTCAGGAAATCGCCGAAACGTCCCCGGCCCACGTGCTCCGGGATCCACTCCACCTTCCCGTTCTCGGCGATGATCTCCTCCTTCTTCTCCGTGGTGGCGATGAACCACGACTCGAGGGCGTAGTAGAGGAGGGGGGTGTCACAGCGCCAGCAGAAGGGATACTCGTGTTTTACCGTGCCGGCGTGGAAGAGCCGGCCCTTCTCCTTTAGGTCCGCGATGATCACGGGGTCCGCTTCCTTGACGAACACACCCTGGGCCAGGGGGAAGGCCTCGGTGAATTTCCCGGAGAGGTCCACCGGCTGCACGAAGGGAAGCCTCTCCCTCCTCCCGAGCTCGTAGTCCTCCTCGCCGAAGGCGGGGGCGATGTGGACCACCCCGGTGCCCTCCTCCATGGAGACGAAATCCGCGCCCACGACCCGGTAGGCGTTCTCCTCCCCGGCGACCAGGGGGTAAAGGGGTTCGTATTCCTTGTCCAGGAGCTCCTCCCCGGGGAACTCCCGCAGAACCCGGGCACCCTCCCCGAGGACCGCGGCGAGGCGGGGCTTGGCCAAAATCAACCGCTCGCCTTGGTGTTCAACCTCCACGTACGTCGCCGCGGGATCCACCGCCAGGGCCACGTTGGCGGGCAGGGTCCAGGGGGTGGTAGTCCACACCAGGATCTTGACCTCCTGATCCTCTGAAAGCGGCATGAGGACGAACACCGATGGGTCCTCGGCGGTGCGGTAGCCCTGGGCCACCTCGTGGGAGGAGAGGGGCGTGCCGCAACGGGGGCAATAAGGGAGGACCTTGTGCCCGCGGTAGAGGAGCCCCTGCTCATGTATCCTCTTTATCGCCCACCATAGCGTCTCGATGTAGTCGTCGGTCATGGTGATGTAGGGGTGTTCGAGGTCGATCCAGAACCCCATGCGGCGGATCATCTCCTCCCACTTACCGATGTAGAAGCGCACCGACTCCTTGCATTTCTCCACGAACCGCTCGACGCCGTATGAGAGGATCTCGGGCTTGCTTCTGATGCCGAGCTCCTTCTCCACCTCGATCTCCACCGGGAGCCCATGACAGTCCCACCCGGCCTTCCGCGGGACGTAGTAGCCGCGCATGGTCTTGTAGCGGGGGAAGATATCCTTGTAAAGCCGGGCGAGGAGATGGGCGAAGTGGGGGACGCCGTTCGCGGTGGGCGGGCCCTCGTAGAACACGAACCGGGGTTTTCCCTCGTTGCGGGCCACGCTCTTCTCGAAGATCTCCCGCTCCTTCCAGAAGCGGAGGACCTCCTCCTCGCGGCGCTTAGGGTCCTTCTCCAATTTGCGGGGCTGAAAGGGCATCCTTCCTCCTTTTCCGACACACGTACCGAAGGAAATCGCTCGATTTTCTTCAGGGATTATCCGGAGAGCCTCTTCTCGGCCTAGTTCCCTGCCCCCTGGCGGGGCAGGATGATGAGGGGACCTCGGATCAATCGGCCCATCTGGACCTCCACATCCATTATAGGTTAGTGAACGGAACGCAACAAGCGCACCGCGCCACCGGCCCGGGCTTCACCGCAACATCCGGGACACGAATTTCTCCTCCCCCAGAAGCCCGCGGGGGCGGAGGATGAGGATGGCGATGAGGATCAGGCCTACCAACACGATCCGGAGGGCGCTGGCCTGGACGTCGGTGAAAGGGAGATAGCCGGTGAGGAAGTCGGTGGCGGCCCACAACCCCCAGATGAGGAAGGCCCCCAGGATCGCCCCCTTGTTGTTCCCCGACCCCCCGGCCACGAGCATCACCCACACGATGAACGTCCCGTAGAAGGGCTCGAACTTCTCCACGCTCAGGAAGCGCGCGTAATGGGCGTAGAGGCTCCCCGCCATCCCCATGAGGGCCGCGCCCAGCACGAACGCCTGGAGCTTGAACGCGGCCACGTTCTTCCCCTGGGCTGCCGCCGCCACCTCGTCCTCCCTGATCGCCCGCAGCACCCGACCCCAGGGGGAACGGAGGATCCGCTCGAGGAGCCAGTAAAGGACTAAGAGGAACGCGAGGACCAACGCGAGATAGAACCAGTTGTACGTCCCCTCCAGCAGCCGTCGGGCCCAGTCCGGGAGGCCGGGGTGGGCGGAGAGGAACCCCGCCACCCCCCGCTGGATCGTGGGAAAGAGGGGGGAGGGGATGTTCTTTATCCCCCAAACCCCGTTGGTGAGCCAGGCCTCGTTCTTGATGATGAGCCGGAGCACCTCGGCGATGCCGATGGTGGCGATGGCGAGGTAGTCCTCGCGGAGGCGGATCGTGATCCAGCCGATGAACAGGGCGAGGATGGCCGAGACCAAGGCGCTCCCCAGGAGCCCCACGGGGAAGGGGAGCATCCATCCCCCGAAGACCCGCCAGTCCAGGGTCCCGGGGGGCGGTCCCGCCAGCAGGGCGGAGGTATAGGCCCCAATGGCGTAGAAGCCCGCGACCCCGATATTGAAGAGCCCGGTATATCCCCACTGGATGTTAAGACCGAGGGTGAGTACCGCGTAGATGCCCGCGGTGATGGAGAAGAACACGAGGTAGTTCAGGACCCCGACGACGGTGTCCATCAACGCCTCCCGAATAGCCCTTGGGGACGGAGGATCAACATCAGCACCAGGATTCCGAAGGCGATGGCTGGCTTGTATGCGGTGGAGACGAACGCGGTGGATACCTCCTCCGCCATCCCGATGAGCATCCCCCCGGCCATGGCGCCGTAGGGGCTCCCGATCCCTCCCAGGATCACCGCGGCGAACAGGGGGAGAAGGGCCTGCCAACCGAGCTCGGGGGTGATGAGCTTATTCTCGATCCCGGCCAGGATCCCGCCCGCCGCCGCCAACGCCGCCCCGATCCCCCAGGTCCAGGCGATGATGCGCTCGGTGTTGATCCCCGTCACCTGGGCGAGCTCGGGGTTGTCGGCCATGGCCCGCATCGCCTTCCCCACCTTGGTGTAAGACAGGAAGAGGTGGAGGAAGACGACCAGCACGGCCGCGAGGCCGATGATGAAGAGCTGATCCGCCTTGAGTTTCACCCCGAGGATGTAGATGGCCCGCTGGATCTTGCGGGAGTAGTAATACGGATCGGCGCCGGCGGAGAAGAGGATGACGTTCCGCAACACGAACGCCACCCCCACCGAGGCCATGAGCCGCATCACCGGCCGTGCCCGCCGCAGCCTCCGGTAGACGAGGCGATCTATGAGGATCGCCAGGATCGCCGTCCCCGCGAGGGCGAGGAGGAAGGCGGGGATCATCGCCGGCCCGAAGGAGAGCTTCCCGAACCGCCCCCCGAGCACACCCAGGAAACGGAACAGGAGCAAAAACCCACAGGCGATGTACGCGCCCGTGGTCATGAGGTCCCCGTGGGCGAAGTTGGCGAACTTGAGGATGCTGTAGGTCAACGAGAGGCCGATGGCCCCGAGGGTGATCACGCTTCCCGAGACGAGACCGTATGCCACGAGTTGGGGCAACCGTTCCCACATCCCTCAGCCTCCCAGGAAGAGCTTCCCGATCTCCTCGTTCTCCAGGATCTCCCGCCCGGTTCCCTGGAAGCGGTTCCTCCCGTCCACCAGAACATAGCCGCGGTCGGAGATGGCGAGGGATTGCTTCGCGTTCTGCTCCACGATGAGGATGGCGACGCCGGAGTCCCTGATGGCCTTCACGCTCTGAAACACGTTCTCCACCAGGTTCGGTGCCAGGGCGGCCGTGGGCTCGTCCAGGAGGAGTATCGTGGGATCGAGCATCAGCGCGCGTCCCATGGCCACCATCTGGCGTTCGCCCCCGGACATCTTCCCCACCCGCTGGCGCCGCCGCCTGCGGAGCAAGGGGAAAAGCTCGTAAACGCGCTCCAAGCGGGGCTTTATATCACCGCGGAGGACGAAGGCCCCCATCTCGAGGTTCTCCTGCACGGTGAGGGAGGGGAAGACGTTATCCACCTGGGGAACGTAGCACATGCCGAGGCGCACGAGCACATGGGGGGGGAACCCCGTTACCTCACGGCCGTCGAGGGAGATCTCCCCTTTATGTGGCCTGAGGAGGCCGAAGATGGTCTTGAGGAGCGTGGATTTCCCCGCCCCGTTCGGGCCGATGATGGTGACGATCTCCTCCTTCCCCACCTCCACGGAGACCCCGTGGAGGACCTCCATGTCACCGTAGCCGGAATGGATGTCCCGTGCCTCAAGCAACCGCATACTGTCCGCCGAGGTAAGCCTCGATCACCTGGGGATCCTCCCGCACCTCCGCGGGGCTGCCCATGGTCAGGACCTTCCCCTCGCTCATCACGATGACGGGGTCGCAGAGATTCATCACCAGGTCCATGTCGTGCTCGATGAGGAACACGGTGATCCCCCATTGGGTGACGAGTTCCCGGATCCGTTGGGCGAGCTTCTTCATGAGGGTGGGGTTGACGCCGGCACCGGGCTCGTCCAGGAGGACCATCACCGGGTCGGCCATCAGGGCACGGGCGAGCTCCAACAGCTTCTTCTGCCCCCCGGAGAGGCTTTTGGCCGGCTCGTCCCGGAGCTGGTCCAACCCCACGAATTCCAGCACCTCCTCCGCCTTGTGCCGTATCGCCCCCTCTTGGCGGCGGACGAGAAACGGGCGAAACAGGGGGTTCCACACCCTCTCCCCCGCCTGGGACCCGGGGACCACCATGAGGTTCTCCAGGACCGTCATCTCCCCGAAGATGCGGGGGATCTGGAAGGTGCGGTAGAGGCCGAGATGGTAGAGCTTGTATGGGGGCCAGCCGGTGATATCTCGCCCCCGGAAGATGACCCTGCCCCGATCGGGCCTATAGAAGCCGCTGATCAAGTGGAACAATGTGGTCTTCCCCGCCCCGTTGGGGCCGATAAGCCCGGTGATGGAGCCCTCCTCAACCCGCAGGGAGCAATCCCTCACCGCCCACAGCCCGCCGAATCTCTTGCTGACCTGTACGACTTCCAGCATCGCCCGCCCCTACAAAACAAAAACGCGGCACAGTGTGCCGCTTATGACAACCCATTGGCGGACGCCAATGGGCCTTTCAGCCCATAAACCAGTGAAGCCCCTCTAGTATCACCCCCCGTACGACCATCTCCCGGTTCCCTCCTCGGATCCGCATTTTGCACTATATACCGCGTTCCTCGCTTCCCGTCAAGTGTGGCCCTCTCTTTCGGGAACCTCCCGGCCGGGGTAAACCCCCGCCGCGGGCGTCCCCTGCACCGTGGCTGCACGCGATGACATCCCCGATGGGGAACATCCCGTTTTCAATGAGGTGAATCGGCCCTTGACGGGATGGCGACGGGTGTCATATATAGGATAGTGTACGGTGAGTGTCATGAGAATTGAGACGGGCGCGGCGTGGAAGGAGGTGATGGATCGGAACCTGCACGCTACAGGTTATTGGTTCCTTATGGTGTAGGGCACTGCTCCCCCATACTAAGTGGAGCAGTGCCGAAAGCGGAGCTCGATAAGCTCCGTTTTTATTTTGAAAGGAGGTCGGGATGAAAAAAGTGGGTATCGCGCTGATCCTCGGCATCCTCGTGGGTTCCCTGGCTTTAGGGGCGGAACCGATCAAGATCGGCGGCCTGTTCCCCCTCACCGGTCCCCTGTCCCCCTACGGGAAGGAGATCGTGAACGGGGCGAAGCTCGCCGTGCAACAGATAAACGCGCTCGGGGGTGTATTGGGACGCCCGTTGGAGCTCGTCGTACGTGATACCGCCACCTCCCCGGACGTCGGCCGGGACGCGGCGGCCAAGCTCATCGAGATCGACGGCGTGGTGGCCATCGTGGGAGCGCTGGCGAGCGGCGTGACGTTGGCCGTTTCCAGCGTGACCATCCCCGCCCAGATCCCCCTCATCTCTCCCTCCTCCACCTCCCCCGCGATCACCGAGCTGGAGGACAACGACTTCGTCTTCAGGACCTGTCCCTCCGACGCCCTCCAGGGGGTGGTGGAGGCCCAGCTCGCCAGGAACCTCGGCTACAAGAAGGTGGCCGTCATCTTCGTGAACAACGCCTACGGACGGGGCCTGGCCGAGGTATTCAAGGCGAACTTCGAGGACGACGAACACGTCGTCACCGCCATGATCCCGTACGAGGAGAACAAGCCTTCCTATCGGGGCGAGGTGGAGCAGGCGCTGGCGGGCGACCCCGATGCCATCAACCTGATCGGCTACCCCATCGACGGGAACAAGATCATCATCGAGGCCCTGGAGCAGGGATACGAGGGCGAGTTCCTGTTCCCTGACGGGATGAAGGGAGAGGGGGTCACCCCGGGCCCCGCCTGCCCGGCGGAGGGGCCGTGTGACGAACAGTACCTCGACGGAAGCTTCGGTACCGCCCCCGGCGCCCTGGTGGTGGCGGCCCGGGCCGCGTTCGAGGCCGATTACGAGGCGGCGTTCGGGGCGAGCGGGATCCCGTTCCGCGCCGAGGCGTACGACGCGGTGGTGCTGATCGCCCTGGCCATCGCCGCCGCGGGCGAGGCCTCCGGGCCGGCGATCCAGGCCAAGCTGCGCGAGGTCGCCAACCCGCCGGGGGTGGAGGTGACCTACGGCGAGCTCGCCAAGGCGTTCTCCCTGCTCGGGGAGGGGAAGGACATCAACTACCAGGGCGTCTCCGGCCCGATCACCTGGAACGAGTACGGCGACGTCGCCGAGGGCGCCATCGAGATCTGGGCCGTCAAGGACTGCCAGATCCGTTCGGTCTGGGTGGTAGAAGTCAAATAAAGGTGGGGGGCACTCCCTCCTTTGTCCGGGGGAACGGGGTCGCGTACGCGGCCCCGTTCCTTATTCACCCCTTTACCTTACCTTCTCCCGCCGACCGGGCCTGTCCCCAGGGGACGCGTTCAGCGGGTGAGCTCGACGACGATGGGGTTCTCCCGGCGCAGGGTCTGCCCTACCAGGCAGGCCTCGATGAAGGCCCGGGCCTTGCCCTCGAGCTCGGCGGGAAGCCCCGGGATCCTCACCCTGACGCGGAAGTTCTCGAGGCGCGCCGGCCCCTCGACCGTATCGGCACGGGCCTCCACCTCGATCCCCTCGGGGGAGAGGCCGTTTCGGCGCGCGAAAAGGGCCGCGAACACTCCCGTGCAGGAGGCCAGTGCCGCCACCAGCAACTCGGGCGGTGTCGGCCCCGCGTCATTTCCCCCCTTGTCCACAGGGAGGTCCGTCACCACGCGATGACCCCGGATCTCGAGCTCGAACGAGATCCCCTCCCGGTATCTCGCTTTAACTCGGGCGACCATTCTCAACCCCTTTCACCATCCCGCTTTTCCGGAACCACTCCACCGCTCGCCGCAGGGCCTCCCTGGCCGGTGTACGCGGGAACCCCAGCTCCTCCACCGCCTTCCGCGGGTCGTAGAACATGTAATGGCGTGCCATGCGCACCGTATCGGGGGTCATCCGCGGCGTCCCCCCGAAGAGGGCACAGTACCAGGCGTTGAGGTAGGAGATGGGAAGGGCGAACCGATAGGGGATCCTGACCCTCGGGGCGGGGAGCCCGGTGATCCCCGCGAGGAGCTCCAGGAGCTCTTTCATGGTGAGGTTTTCCCCTCCCAGGATGTAGGGCTCGCCGGGCTTCCCCCTTTCCAACACGAGCAGATGTCCCAACGCCACGTCCTCCACCGCCACCACGTTCATTCCCGTGTCCATATACGCGGGCACCTTCCGCCGCAGGAAATCGAGGATCAGCTGCCCGGTGGGAGTGGGCTTTACGTCGTAGGGACCCACGGGGTAGCTGGGGTTCACGATGTAAACGGGGAGCTTCTCTTTCCTCGCGAAATGGATGGCGAGCTCCTGGGCGAGGTACTTGCTCTTCTTGTAGTCGCTCACGATGTGCCGCGGTTCCACGGGGGTCTCCTCGGTGGCGGGCCTGTCCCGGCTCCCCAACCCCAGGGCCGCCACGGAGCTCGTGTACACCACCGCCTCGACCCCGAGCTCCAGGGCCGCGCGGAGCACGTTCCGTGTCCCGTCCACGTTCACCTCGTAGATGAGCCTGCGGGGTCGCACCCAGAAGGAGTAGAGGGCCCCCACGTGGAAGACGAGCTCACACCCTTCCATCCCCCGCTTGACGGAGGCGAAATCGCGTAAGTCCCCCTCCGCGACCTCGATGGGGAGGCCCTCGATGTTGCGCCGGTCGGAGGTGGGGCGCACCAAGGCCCGCACCGCGTGGCCCCGCTCGAGCAGGACCCGGACCACGTTCGCCCCGATGAACCCCGTGGCCCCGGTCACGAAGGCCTTCATCTCGCCGGCGGGATCACCACTTGGAGGAGCCGAAGTACCCGTTCATGGGGCCGAAGCGGGAGAACGGCCAGATGCGGAAGTACGGCTCCCCGATGAACGCCCTCTCGGGGACGAAGCCCCAGTAGCGGGAGTCGTAGGAGTTCATCGTGTTATCGCCGAGCACGAAGTAATAACCCTCGGGGACCCGGGTGGGGGAGACCCCGTAGCGCATCCGGGGATCGCCCGCCCAATAGGTATGGCCCGCTGCGAAATCGGGCACCTCGCCATCCACGTATACCCTGCCGCCCTTGATCTCCACCGTCTGGCCCCCCACGGCGACAAGGCGCTTGACGTAGCGGGCGCTGCGGGCCCGGTAGCGGATCCCGAGGTCCGGGAGATCATCGGCATCCGGTGGCACCGCCACCGAGAGGTCCACCCGTTGTGCCAGGGGGGGCTCCCCGCGCAACACGGTGAAGGTGAGTTCCTCCCCTCGGTGTTCGACAATCCGTTCCTTCAACACGAGGAGATGGGGGACGGGCTCGCCCCCCACGCCTATGGTGGGGTCCCCCGGGTAGACCAGCCAATCGCCGGGTTTGAGGCCGGCGACATCGGCGGGACTCCCCTCCCTGATCCCCGTGATCCGGAGCGACTCCAGGTGCCAGAACACGATCACATCCCCCGGCACCGGATCCCGGAAATAGTAGGAGATGCGATCCACGAAGAAGCGGTCGCCGGGCTTTATCGTGGGGATCATGGACTCGGAGGGGACGTACATGTGTACGGTGACGAAGTTGATGATGAGGAGGGCGATGATCACCGCCTCCACGATGGCCTCGACCCACCCCAGGAGGTAAGCCGCCACCGGCCCGGGGTACCACCCCAAACGTCGTACCAGCCGGACGATCGGCGGCGGCTTCCTTTCCCTCCGTTTACGGCGAAACCTCATTTGATGTGGTGGATGTTCGTGTAGCGCCGCAGGTAGAACGGGCGCGCTTGGCGCACCTTCTGGGAGCGCTTGACGACCTCGATCTTCTGGACGCTGGGGGAGTAGAGGTAGAAGGTCCGCTCGACCCCGACCCCGGCGGCGATCTTGCGCACCGTCACCGTGGAACGGGCGCCGGAGCCGGCCCGCTTGAGCACCACCCCCTCGAACACCACCGTCCGCTCCCGGGACCCCTCCCGGATCCGCTCGTGCACGCGGATCACATCTCCGGGACGGAACTCGGGGATCTCCTTGTCCGTAGTGAATTTAGCTTCCACCAACCGGATGAGATCGTCGTAGCCCATCATCCCTCATCTCCTTTCAGCCGGTCCAGGATGATCGCCACCGCGGCCCGGACCGAGAGGTGATTGTAGTCGCTTTCGCCCCGCACCGGAGGAAGGAGGGCATCGCAGGCCCAAAGGAGCTCTTCGGCCATGCCGTTCCCGGTGCCGAACAATAACAATACCGGTTTCCGCCCCGCCCGCAAATGGCGCCGGGCCTCCTCCCACCCGATCCGTGGATACGGGAGGCCGGGACGGGCGGAGGTCCCCCAGATGAGGGGCTCCTCCCCCTCCCGTTCGGTTATCGTCCGGAAGCAATCCTCCAGGTCCTCGACCACGGAGATGATCTCCACCGCTTCCTTCCGGGAGGGGCGCTCCTCGCGCCAGAACTCCAGGATGCGTTGGACGATGGTCCGCTGGGACTCCAGGGGGTGGACGATGAAGTACCGGACCACGTTGTAGGTGCGACAGCTTCTGGCGATGTCCACCACATCTAGGGAGGTGATGGCGGTGGCCACCACCCCGCCCTTCAGGCTCTTCATGGGATAATGCATCAGCGCCACGTACAGGCCGGCCATGGCTCAGGGATCCGGATCTATGGAGAGGCCCAGGAGATCGGGCCGGTTCTCCAGCGTCTTGCGCCACGCCTCCCGCTCCCGGAACCGGGCGATGCGTTCGTGGTTCCCCGAGAGGAGCACCTCGGGGACCTTCATCCCGCGGAAGACCCGCGGCCGGGTGTACTGGGGGTACCCCAGGCGCGGTCCGGCGAAGAAGGAATCGGTGGCCGCGGAGCGATACCTCCCCACCACCCCCGGGACCATCCGCGCCACCACCTCCACCACCACCGCGGCGGGGAGTTCCCCTCCCGCCAACACGTAGTCCCCGATGGAGAGCTCCAGATCCGCCATCACCGCCACCCGCTCGTCCACCCCCTCGTACCGGCCACAGAGCAGGGTCAGTGCCCCCTTCCCGGCGAGCTCCTTGGCCATCTCCTGGCGGAAGCGCTTCCCCTGGGCCGAGAGGAGCACCACGTAGGGCCGCTCCCCGATCTCCCGGGTGATGGCGTCCACCGCCCGGAAGAAGGGCTCGGGGCGCATCACCATCCCCGCCCCGCCCCCGTAGGGCCGGTCGTCCACGATCCCCCGCGGATCGGGGGCGAACGCCCGCAGGTCGTGGACGTGGATCTCGATGAGCCCCTTTTCCCTCGCGGCCCATAGGACCCCGAAGGAGAAGAAGGGCTCCAACATCTCGGGGTAGATGGTGACGATATCGAACCTCATTGGACTTCTACCACCGCCGGCCTGCCCGCCCGTTCACACAACGTCTCCACCACCGAGGAGATCGCCTCGAAGTCCTTCCGCTTCATCCTGCGCCGCAGGGCCCGGCTCGGCCGCAGGATAACGAGGTCGAGCTCCGGGGTCCAAACGTGCACTATGCGGAATTCCCCCGGGGCGATGTGGGAAAGGAGGTGACGCGCGAGCTCAACCGGCAGCGTCCCCGGCCCCCTCGGCCTCTCCGGATCCCGCGGGCTTGTCCCCCTCTTCAGCGCCCCTCTTTCCGAAACGTTCCTCATGCCACAGCCTCATCACGCCGGCCTTGGAGAGGACGCGCTTCGCAGCGTGGGTGGGCTGGGCCCCCTGCCGGAGCCACTCCAGCGCCTCCTCCACGTCCACCGTGATCTCCCACGGATCGGTGAGGGGATTCACGTGGCCGATCTTGGAGATGACCTTCCCGTCCCGCTTCTCCGCCGCTTCCACCACCACGATCCGATAGCTCGGCTGCTTCTTCTTCCCGACGCGTTGGAGTCTTATCTTCACCGCCACGATTTATCACCTCGCTTGGGATACTGCGCCCTGTACCGCCGGGCCGAGACCAAGTTTACTTCAAAGTCCGGGGGGATTCTCCCGCAGGAACTGCTCCCAGCCGGGGGGAAGCCCGCGCCTCTTTCCCAGCTGTCGCATGAGCTTCCGCATCCTCTCGAACTGGGAGAGGAGGCGGTTCACGTCCTGTACGGTGGTCCCCGACCCCCGCGCGATGCGGCGCTTCCTGCTCGCCCCGATGATGTGGGGGTTCCGCCGCTCCTCCGAGGTCATGGATTGGATGATGGCCCGGACCTTCACCAACTCGCGCTCGAGGGCCGGGTCGTCGGCGGCCCGCCCGAATCCGGGGATCCGGGAGAGGAGCTGGGAGATGGGCCCTGCCCGCCGCAGGGCCTCGAGCTCCTCGAGGTAGTCCTGTAGCGTGAACTCCCCCGTGCGCACCTTCCGGGAGAGCTGCTCCAGGTCCCTCCCGGCGGCCTCCTCCACCTTCTCGAAGAGGCCGGCGAGGTCCCCCAACCCCAGGATCCGATCCGCCATCCGGGTGGGGTGGAACACCTCGAGGTCCGGGGGGCGCTCCCCCACCCCCACGAAGAGGACCGGGAGGCCGGTGGCGTGACGCACGGAGAGGGCTGCCCCACCCCGGGCATCCCCGTCCAGCTTGGTGAGGACCACGCCGGTGAGCCCCAGCCCGGAGAAGCTCTGCGCGATCCCCACCGCCTCCTGGCCCACCAACGCGTCCAGCACGAGGAGGACATCCCCGGGGGAGAACGTCGTGACCAGATCCCGGAGGAACCCGAGGACCTCCTCCTGTCCCGGGAGCGTGCCGGGGGTATCGACCACGATGGTGTCCACGGGGACCCTGGGGGCCTCCCGCACCGCGGCCCTGAGCGCCCCCGCCGGATCCCGGCCCCCGTCCCGGAATGGGACCCCGATCCTCCCGGCCAGGGTGGAGAGCTGTTCCGCGGCCGCGGGGCGGAAGGGATCGGCACAGAACAGCGAGGGGTGCCGTCCGCGCTTGCGCAGGAAAAACGCGAGCTTCCCCGCGGTGGTGGTCTTCCCGCTCCCCTTGGGCCCCACCAGCATCACCAGCGCGGGCTGCCCCCGGAGCGCCAGTGAGACGGCCTCGCCGCCCATGAGGGCCGCCATCTCGTCGCGCACGATCTTGAGGAGCTGTTGTGCCGGGGTGAGGGAGGAAAGGACCTCCTCGCCCACGGCCCGCTCCCGGATCCTCGCGGCGAGCTCTTTGACCACCTGGAAATGGACGTCGGCTGAGAGAAGGGCCCGGCGGATCTCCCGGAGCCCCTCCGCCACGTCCTCCTCGGAGAGCTTTCCCTTCCCCCCGAGTCGCCGGAAGATGCCCGTGAGTTTTTCCGTCAGGGACTCGAACACGCGCCCAGTCTACTTGGGCGGGAGTATCAGCTCAAGGAGGTCGGTGGTGTGGAATACGCGCGCGAAATCGGGGTGCGAGATCACCTCCAGGAGCAACTCCACGTTGGTCCTCACGCCGGAGACCTTGAAGCGCTTGAGGGCGGAATACATCCGGAGGCGGGCCTCCTCGCGATCCTCGCCGAAGGTGATGAGCTTAGCGAG
>JAJRVI010000035.1 GCA_024277405.1 Fidelibacterota bacterium | reverse complement strand
TGCAGCTGGACTGGTTCCCGGTGGCGAAGCGGGTCTCCGGGATCTACGCCTACACGTTCCAGCCCATCACCCGCTTCTACCTCCTCGACGAGATCATCGCGCGGGATTGGAGCCTGTTCTTGGACGTGCTGAAGCACCTGGTCCTCCCCGCCCTCACGCTGGGGATCGCCCTCACCGGCTTCCTGGGGCGGATGACCCGCGCGGCGATGCTCGAGGTCCTGGACGCGGACTACGTCACCACCGCCCGCTCTAAGGGGCTCAAGGAGCGTGTCGTCGTCCTCAAACATGCCCTGCGCAACGCCCTTATCCCCATCGTCACGGTGATGGGGCTCCAGTTCGCGATCCTCATGGGAGGGGCGGTGCTCACCGAGACCGTGTTCTCCTGGCCCGGGGTGGCGGGGTTCCTGGTACGGAGCCTCGATGCCCGTGACTGGAACGCGATCCAGGGGACGATCGTCTTCATCGGGATATTCATCGCCACCATAAACCTCATCGTCGACATCCTCTACTCGATCATCGACCCGAGGGTGAGGTACTGATGCAGGTAGCGAGGGTCCTGTTCGCGCCCGTCTTCCGCCTCTTGCGCCCGGTGCGGCGGCAGCGGCTGTTGAAAGTGGGGCTGGCCATCGTGATCGCGCACATCATCATGGCCCTCGTCTGCGGGCCCACCGGGAACCCGGAGGATCCGTACGGGATCTCCAGGCTGATCCCTCCCTACAACCCGGAGAAGAGCTACCTCGAGATCCCGCGGCTCGCGCCCCCATCGGCCCAGCACTGGATGGGCACGGACCACCTGCGCCGCGATGTGTTCAGCCGCGTGATCTCCGGTGGCTGGGCCCCCATCGTGGTCGCCTTCTCCTCCATCGCCATCTCCCTGACGGTGGGCTCGATCATCGGCTGGATCTCCGGCTTCGCCGGGGGGCTCCTGGATCGCGTCCTCTCCCTCACCATGGACGCCATCTACTCCTTCCCCTCGATGATCCTCGCCATCGCCCTGGTGGCGGTCATGCAACCCGGCCTCTTCCCCATGATCATGGCCATCGCCGTGGTATATATCCCCACATATTTCCGCGTGACGAGGGCGGAGGTCCTCCAGATCCGGGAGCAGACCTTCGTGGAGGCGGCACAAGCGGTGGGGGCATCGTGGTGGCGGATCCTCGTCCGCCACATCGCCCCCAACACGGTGAACGCCATCATGGCCGTCTCCTCGTTCAATATCGCCGACGCCATCCTCACGGAAGCGGCCATGTCATTCCTGGGCTACGGCCTGCCGCCCCCGGCGCCCGACTGGGGGTTCGACATCCAAAACGGCCAACGCTTCCTTCAATCCGGTTACTGGTGGCTCATCACCTTCCCCGGCTTCATGATCCTCACCCTGTCGTTGGGCTTCGGCCTCATCGGCGAGGGGATTTCGGACCTCGTGAACCCCAAGCGCCGCCGCAAGAAGCTCGCCTGAGGCTTAACGGGCGACGAAACGCTCGGTATAATAAAAATTCGCGGCGCTTACAGCATCACGGGGAGGTGGTAGGAGGTAAAGATCCCTGCGCAGTTTCCATCTTAAAGGAGGTGTATCATGAGAAAGGTCTTCATCGCCCTCTTGGTTCTGGGGTTGGCCATCGGGGCCTGGGCTCAGAAGGACATCCTGATCCTGGGCACCACCGACCGCATCACCCAGCTCGCCTTCGCGAACTCCTACGATCACTTCACCTGGCACATCCTGCGGCACACCACCAAGGCGTTGGTGGGCCTCGAGCCGGGTACCAACAAGGTCGTGCCCGCCGTGGCGGAGTCGTGGGAGGTCTCCGACGACGCCATGGTCTACACGTTCCACATCCGCCCCGGTCTCACCTTCTGGGACGGCACCCCGTGCGATGCCGCGGCGGTCAAATGGGCCCTGGAACGCACCATGCGCCTGGACGGCCCCGAGGGCGGCGTCTTCCTGATCAAGGATCCCATCGACCGGATCGAGGTCGTTGATGACCTCACGGTGAAGATCTACCTGAAGTACCCGGACCGCACGTTCCTCATCCGCATGACCGACAGCGTCATCCCTGCCCTGATCTACGCCAAGGCCCCCGAGGACAAGTTCACCGAGACCGGGCAGGACTACGTGGGCCTGGGTCCGTATCGGATCGTCGAGTACGTCCCCGATGAGCGCGTGGTCCTCGAGGCCGTGGACACCTACTTCGGCAAGCAGGCGAAGACCAAGAAGATCGTGTGGGCCATGTACGCCGACGCTGCGGCCCTGCGCGCCGCCATCGAGGCGGGCGATATCGATGTGGCCTACCGCACCCTGAACCCCATCGACCTCATCGATCTCCAGAAGAACGAGGACCTCCAGGTCATCGCCGGGCCCAGCGCCTCCATCCGCTACATGCTCTTCAACGTGACCCAGCCGCCGGTGGACAACCCGCTGGTGCGCCGCGCGATCGCCTACGCCGTGGACCGCGACGCCATCGTCGAGCTCGTCTTCTCCGGCCTGAACAAGCCCATCTACACCATGGTGCCCAAGGGCATGCCCCCGGCCGATGCCTCCATCGATGTCTTCCCCAAGCGGGACCTGGACAAGGCCCGGGAGCTCCTGCGCCAGGCCGGCTACTCCGAGGACAACAAGCTCAAGGTGAACCTGCGGTACACGCCCAAGCACTACGGCACCACCGAGGCCGACGTGGCCGCGGTGCTCAAGCAGTCCATCGAGGAGACCGGCCTCGTCGAGGTCACCATCCAGTCCCTGGAGTGGGGCGCTTACGTCGAACGGATGTCCCAGGGCGGCTTCGACATGTTCCTCCTCGGGTGGTATCCGGACTACCTCGAGGCCTCCAACTTCCTCGATCCGTGGCTCACCGGCGCGCCCGAGGGCCTCGGCACCTACTTCAACCACCACCCCAACTTCCCCGCCTACAAGCGGATCATGGAGGTCGCCCTCTCCACCGTGGACGATGAGCGGGCCGCCAAGCTGTATCAGGCGATCCAGATCCTCTCCGCCTACGATGTGCCCTGGATCCCCTTGTGGGCCAACCTCCAGCAGGCCTATGTGGTGGCCAAGAAAAACGTGAAGGGGCTGGTCCTCGACCTCACCATGGAGCTCCACCTCGACCTCCTGTACAAGGAATAACCCGGGACTTCGGTGCCGACGTGAAGGGGCCGGACATCCGGCCCCTTTTTCTTTTGGGCCCGGACAAGGTTCCTTTTCTCCCCCTGTCGCACCTGGGTTACACTAGGGCCGGCAATCCTGCGATAACCTTAGGAGGACGAATGGCCACCATAGAGGAGATTTGGGCTAGGGAGATATTGGATTCCCGCGGCAACCCCACCGTGGAGGTGGAGGTTACCCTGGAGGACGGGACCCGGGCACGCGCCGCCGTCCCCTCCGGCGCGTCCACCGGGACCCACGAGGCCCTGGAGCTCCGGGACGGGGGGAAGCGGTACATGGGGAAAGGTGTCCAGCGCGCCGTCCGCAACGTGAACGAGATCATCGCCCCCGAGATCGTGGGGATGGACCCCCTCCTCCAGGAGGAGATAGACCAGGTGCTCCTCGAGCTGGACGGGACGGAGAACAAGTCCCGTCTGGGGGCGAACGCCATCCTCGGGGTGTCGCTGGCGGTGGCCAAGGCCGCCGCCGCCCACCTGGGCCTCCCCCTCTTCCGTTACATCTCGGGGATCCGCGCCGGGAAGATGCCCATCCCCTTGATGAACGTGATAAACGGCGGGGCCCACGCGGACAATAACCTCCAGATCCAGGAGTTCATGATCGTGCCCGTGGGCGGGGATACCTTCGCCGAGAGGCTCCGCTACGGGGCCGAGGTCTTCCACACCCTGAAGAAGCTCCTCAAGAGCGAGGGGCACTCGGTGGCCGTGGGGGACGAGGGCGGCTTCGCCCCCACCCTTCCCAACGACGAGGAGGCGCTGCGGTTCCTCGTCCGGGCCATCGAGGAGGCGGGATACGAGCCGGGGGTGGACGTGGCCCTGGCCCTGGACTGCGCCGCCACCGAGTTCTTCGACGAGGGCTCCCAACGCTACCGCCTGAGCGGTGAACTCACCGCCGAGGAGCTGATCGATCTCTACGAGGAGTGGGTGGGGCGCTATCCCATCCTCTCCATCGAGGACGGCCTCGCCGAGGAGGACTGGGAGGGCTGGGCGAAGCTCACCCAGCGCCTGGGCGGGCGGATCCAGCTCGTGGGGGACGACCTCTTCGTCACCAACCCCCAGCGGCTCCGCCGGGGCATCGAGCTCGGAGTGGCGAACTCGATCCTCGTGAAGCTCAACCAGATCGGCACCGTCACCGAGACCCTGGAGACGGTGGAGCTCGCCCACCGCGCCGGGTACACGTCCGTCATCTCGCACCGTTCCGGGGAGACGGAGGACGTCTCCATCGCCCACTTCGCCGTGGGCACCGCCTGCGGACAGATAAAGACCGGGTCCCTGTCGCGCTCGGAGCGCGTCGCGAAGTACAACGAGCTTCTCCGCATCGAGGAGGAATACGAGCCGCCGCTCGCCCGGTGGCCGCGGCCCCTACCGGGGAGGTGAGGGCACGTCGCCCGGGGCGCCGCGCTGGCGCTGGTGATCCTGGCCATCGCCGGCGGGCTCCTCTGGCTCTACCTGGGAAAGGCCTTCGCGATCCGTGACCTGAGCGCACGGATCGTGGCCCTCGAGGCGCGGAGGGCGGACCTCCTCGCGCGGGCGGCGGAGCTCTCTCGCCTCCTGGCGCGCGCGGAGGACCGGGATACGCTGGAGCTCCAGATCCGGGAGAAGCTCCTCTACGGGTATCCGGGCGAGGTCCTCGTCCTTTTCGGGAAGTAGCCATGGAATTCGTACATCTGCACGCCCACTCTGAGTACTCGCTCCTCGATTCCATGTGCCGCGTGCGGGATCTCGTGTCCCGGGCGGCGGAGCTGGGGATGCCCGCCATCGCCCTCACCGACCACGGGGTCCTCTCCGGGGCGGTGAAGTTCTACCAGGAGGCGCGGGAAGCGGGGGTGAAGCCGATCCTGGGGTGCGAGCTGTACGTCGCCCCGGGGCCCCGCACCGAGCGCCAACCGGGGAAGGGGGACAAGTTCTACCACCTCGTGGCCCTGGCCGAGGATCTACGGGGCTGGAAGAACCTGGTGAAGCTGGTCAACCGTGCCCATCTCGAGGGCTTCTACTACAAGCCACGGGTGGACTACGAACTCCTCGAGCGCTTCTCCGCGGGCCTGGTCGTCCTCTCGGCCTGCGAGTCGGGGGAGATCCAGAAGAAGCTCCTCGCCGGCGATGGGAAGGGTGCGCTGGAGGCGGCGGGGCGGCTGGCCGAGATCTTCCGCGGTCGTTTCTACATCGAGCTCCAGGACCACGGCCTGGCGCGGAACCGGGAGCTCATAAAGAAGCAGCTCGAGCTCGCGCGGAGATTGGACCTCCCCGTGGTCGCCACCGCGGACATTCACTACATGGGGGCGGGCGATCGCGACGCCCACCGGGTCCTCATCAACATCCAGGGCGGGCGGAAACTGTCCGGCGAGGACGCCCGTTCCTTCGAGGGCGAGGATTACCACTTCCTCACGGCCGAGGAGATGGCCCGCAAGTTCGGGGAGATCCCCGAGGCCCTGGCGAGCACGCACGAGATCGCCGAGCGCTGCACCGTGGAGCTCCCCCTGGGAGGGAGGCTCCTCCCCCACTTCCCCGTCCCCGAGGGCTTCTCCTCCCCCCAGGAGTACTTAGAACACCTGGTGTGGGAGGGGGCCCGGGAGCGGTTCGGGGACCCGCTCCCCCCCGAGGTGGAGGAGCGGCTGCGGTACGAACTCTCCGTGATCGGGAAGATGGACCTCGCCTCCTACTTCCTCATCGTCCAGGACTTCGTACGCTACGCCCGGGAGGAGGGGATCCCGGTGGGGCCAGGGAGGGGCTCGGCCGCGGGATCGCTCGTCACCTACTGCCTCGGGATCACCCAGGTGGATCCGCTGAAATACGGGCTCATCTTCGAGCGCTTCCTCAACCCCTCCCGGATCTCGCTGCCCGATATCGACATGGACTTCTGCATCCGCGGCCGGGACCAGGTGATCGGGTATGTGGCCGAGAAATACGGGCGGGACCACCTCGCCCAGATCGGGACCTTCGATCGCATGGCCTCCCGCTCGGTGGTCCGCGACGTGGCGCGGGTGATGGGCCTTCCCTACGAGAAGGCCGACCGCATCGCCAAGCTCATCCCCTTCGGCAAGCCCCTGGCCTACGCTTTGGAACACGTGCCCCAGCTCCGGGGGATGATCGAGGAGGACGCGGAGGTGGCGCGCCTGTTCGAGATCGCCCTTAAATTGGAGGGCCTTTTGCGTAACGCTTCCACCCACGCCGCCGGGGTGGTGATCGCCCCCGAGCCCCTGGAGGAGTTCGTGCCGCTCCTCCACCTCTCCGACGGGGAGTTCGTAACCCAGTTCGACATGCACGACCTGGAGGCCCTGGGGCTCCTGAAGATGGACTTCCTGGGCCTGCGGAACCTCACCATCCTCTACGATACCCGCCGACTCATCGCCGAGCGCACCGGGGAGGAGATCGACCTCCGGTCGATCCCCCTGGACGACGAGGCCACCTATGCCCTCATCCGCGAGGGCCGCACCAACGGGGTGTTCCAGCTCGAGTCGGCGGGGATGAAGGCCCTGGTGCGCCGGCTCGCCCCCACCGAGTTCCGGGAGCTCATCGCCATCCTCGCCCTGTACCGCCCGGGCCCCCTGGAATCGGGGATGGTGGACGACTACATCGAGCGCAAACACGGACGCCAACCAGTGACCTACCCCCACCCCTCCCTGGAGGACATCCTCGCCGAGACCTACGGCCTCCCCATCTACCAGGACCAGGTGATGCTCATGGCCCAGAAACTGGCGGGCTTCTCCCTGGCCGAGGCCGATATCCTGCGGAAGGCCATGGGCAAGAAGAAGCCCGAGGTCATGGCGGAGATGCGGGAGAAGTTCGTGGAGGGCTGCACCCGCAACGGCCTGTCCCGCGAGGAGGCGGAGAAGCTCTTCGCCGACATCGAGAAATTCTCGAGCTACGCGTTCGCCAAGGCCCACGCCGCCGCCTACGCCCACATCACCTACTGGACCGCGTACTTCAAGGCCCACTACCCCACCTACTTCATGACGGCCCTGCTCTCCTCGGTCCAGGACAACCTGGACAAGGTAGCGGCCTACATCCGGGAGTGCCGGGAGATGGGGATCGAGGTCCTCCCCCCGGACGTGAACGAATCGGATGTGGACTTCACCCCCGTGGGAGAGCGGACGATACGGTTCGGATTGGGGGCGATAAAGCACGTGGGACGGGCGGCGGTGGAGGCGATCCTCGCCGTCCGGGGCGAGGGGTTCCGGGACTTCTTCGATTTCTGCCGCCGGATCGATCCCGAACGCGTGAACCGGGACACGGTGGAGGCCCTGATAAAGGCCGGGGCCATGGACCGCTTCGGCCCCCGCAAGGGGCTCCTCGCCCTCGTGGACGAGGGGCTACAGCTCGCCCAGCGGGCGAAACGCGAACGCCTCTCGGGCCAACGCTCCTTCTTCGACGGCGAGGACCTCGTGCCCAAACGCGAGCTCCCCCAGGATGAATTTCCTCAGCGGGTCCTCCTCGCGTTCGAACGGGAATACCTCGGCCTCTTCATCTCCGGCCATCCCCTGGACGCGTACGAGGAGCGCCTCGCCGAACTCGGCGTCGTACCCCTCTCCCAGGCGGGTTCCCAACGGGGGAGGTTCACCGTGGCGGGGCTGGTGAAGGAGGTCTCCGTCAAGGCGACGCGCAACGGCGGCCGGATGGCGTTCGTGACCCTCGAGGACAGATCGGGCGAGGCGGAGCTCGTGGCGTTCCCTGGGGTCTATGAGAAGGCGCCGGGATGGTTTTCCCGCGGCAATTTACTTATACTCAAAGTGCGTTGGGGAAAGCGCAACGGGAACGGGGGGCGGAGTTTGGTGGTGGAGGATGTGCAGCTACTGGGCGGCGAGGAGTACGGGATGGCCGTGTCCGAGGTCGTGGTGGAGATACCGCTTTCCCTCGTGGATGAAGGGTTTTTGGAGCGCTTCGTCAAGGCGATCGCCGAGCACCCGGGACAGGTCCCCCTCGTCGTTACCGTGCGCGATGACGGGCGCGCGGTGCGGGTGGTGGGGGGCGAGAGGTACCGGGTGAGTCCCTCCGAGGAGCTGGTCGCGGCGCTCCAGGCCCTTGGCCCCGGCATCAAGGTGAGAACGTGAGGTTCCCCCCCTGGGCGAAGCTCCTCCTCCCGGGCCTGCGGATAAAGCGCTGGGCCCTCCTCACCCTCGCCTCCATGGGGGCGTTGAGCTTCGGGGTCATCTGCTTCCTGGGGGAGGAGGGGGTGCGTTGGATCTACCGGGCGTTCCTGTTCCACGTGTTCGACCGTCCGGTCCTCGGGGCGATCTTCGTCATACTGGGGATCTCCGGGACCACGTACGGGATGCACCGCCTCGTGCGCTCCATCCTCCTGGCCCTCGACCCGCGGAAGGAGGGCTCCCTCGCGGAGGCCCTCTACGAGGCGCGGATCCTCAAACAGGCGCCCCGGGTGGTGGCCGTGGGCGGGGGGACCGGCCTCCCCACGGTGCTCCGGGGCCTGAAGCATTACACCGCCAACATCACCGCCGTGGTCACGATGATGGATACCGGGGGCTCATCGGGGCGGCTCCGGACGGAGCTAGATGTCCTCCCGCCCGGCGACGTGCGGAACTGCCTCTTGGCGCTGGCGGAGGACGAAAAACGGCTCGAGCGCTTTCTCCAATTCCGGTTCACCTACGGGGAAGGGCTCAAGGGACACGCCCTGGGGAACCTCCTCCTCGCCGGCCTGGAGCAGGCATTGGGGAGCTTCGACCTCGCCGTGGAGGAGGCGAGCCACCTCCTGTCGGTGCGGGGGGAGGTTCTCCCCGCCACGCTGGAGCGGGTGCAGCTCGTGGGGGTGATGGAGGACGGGGCGGAGGTGGTGGGCGAGGAGCGGATCGCCGAGGACCCCCGGAAGATCATGCGGGTGCGGTTGTCCGGCCGGGCCCGGGCCTATCCCCCGGTGCTCGCGGCCCTCGGGGACGCGGACCTCATCGTCCTGGGGCCGGGCAGCCTGTTCACGAGCATCGTCCCCAACCTCCTGGTGGAGGGTGTGGCCGAGGCCATCGCGGCCTCCCCCGCGGAGAAGGTGGTGGTGATGAACCTCATGACCCAGCCCGGCGAGACCGATGGTTTCTCCGCCTCGGACCACCTCCGCGTCCTCGCGGAATACGTGGACCTGGGGAGGTTCCACGCGGTGGTGGTGAACACGGAGCCCCCGCCCCCGGAGGTCCTCGCCCGGTACCGGGAGGAAGGGAGCGAACCGGTGCGGGACGATCTCCGCGGCTCGAAGGCCATGGGCCTCAGGGTGATCCGGGCGCCCCTCCTCTCCGTGGTGGAGATCGGGGGGAAGCCCACGGTGAAGCACGACCCCGTGAGGCTCGCCCGGGTCCTGGTGGAGGAAACCCGGGCCTTCCGCCGCTCCTGGACCCGGTGGTTCGTCCCCAACCCCCCGTAATGGAGGGCAGATCCCTCGCGCCCCGGCGCGCCGGGTACATCGAAGCCCTCGGGAAGGCGGTGGAGCGAATCAGGGAGGTACTCCCCCGTATGCCCGAGGTGGAGCCCGTGGTCCTGTTCGGTTCCTACGCCAGGGGACGGCGGGATCTCTTCACCGACCTGGACGTGCTCGTGGTCATGCGCCCCGATAAGCCCTTTGTGGAACGGATCGCAAGCTCTACCGCGAACTCCACGTGCCGGTGGACATGGACCTCGTGTGCTATACTCCCGAGGAGTTCGAGGCCATGAGGGTTTCCCGTTCATCAGGCGGGCGCTCTGCGAGGGGGTCGCGCTCTATGCTCGGGGATCCGATGGAGGTGGGGCGGCGGTGGCTTGAACGGGCGACCCCCTATGACGGGGATTTCTCCGACGCCATCCCCCGCTGGGCCGTGCTTGACGGTCACTTCGTCCCCACGCGTCACCCGAACAGCCTCCCCGGCGGCATCCCCGCCAAAGTCTACGCCAAGGAGGCCGCGGAAAACGCGGTGGAACTGGCCCGGGAAGCGGTGGAGTTCGTGGGGATGAAGCTCCAGGAGATGGAGGAGGGGCGATGATGGAGGCCGTGGCGCTCGCGGCGGTGCTTTTCGCCTTCGGGGACCTGCCCGCGGCCATGGGCTGGACCGGGGAGGTCCTCCTCGGGCCGGCGCCCCACGTGTTCGTCCCTATAGGCCCCGTGGGGGTATCCTTCGGGGGCGAGACGATGCCCACCTTCAGGGTAAGGGCGCTTTCGGGGCCCACCCATGTCTGGTTGGACCTACCCCCGCCGGCGCTGCGGCTGGGGATGGGACGGGCGTTGGGCCCCGTCCTCCTCGCCTGCGTATGGGAGCCCCGGGGCGCGGTGCTCTCCTGGGAGATCCCCCTGGCCCCCCGCTACTCCGTCTTCGGGGCCCTGGGGAGGGAGGTGTTCCTGGGGATGCGGGGGCGGCTCCCGGGGGCGTGGTTCGGCGGCGTGATCCGGGGAGGTGAGCTCTCGCTTTGGTGCGGATTTTATTTCTAGCGGCCCTCGTCCTCGCGGGCCCGCCCGTCCTCGGCTGGGAGCTCAGGATCGCCTTCACCGGCGACCTCCACGTGGCGCTCGACGGCCTCGCGGCCCTGGAGCCCTACCTCCGGGACGCGGACCTCGTCCTCGATGCCGGGGATACGTGGGAGGACCTCTACCGGCTCACCGGCCTCGCCGCGGCCCTAAGGATCACCCGATGGATGGAGGAGGTGGGTTACGATGCCAAGGTACTGGGCAACCACGACGCCTACCTGGGCCCCGCCCTCGTGGAGCTCCTCCGGGGGGCGGGTTTCCCGGTGGTGGCCACCAACGTGCGGGGGATCCCCGGCATCGCCCCGTGGGCCTTGTTGGAGCGGGGGGGCGTTCGGATCCTGATCCTCGGGTTCCTGGGGCCCAAGCCGAACGTCTACTTCCCCCACCCCCTGTGGCCGAAGGCGGCCGTCCTGGACCCCGCGGCCACGGCCCGGGAGGCGCTGGGGGAGGCCCCGGAACACGACGTCCTCATCATCCTCGCCCACATGGAGCTCCCCGACGCCGTGGCCCTCGCCCGGGCGGTGCCGGAGTGCGACCTCCTCGTCCTCGGCCACGATCACCTCTTCCTGGAGGAACCGGTATGGGCGGGGGGCGTTCCCATCGTCGAGGCGGGCCATCGCGCCCAAGCGGTGGGCCTCGTCACCCTGGGTCCCGAGGGCCTCGTGGATTACGAGCTCGTCCGCACGGGGACGCTCACCGGGGCCGGTATCGGCTCGCTCCTCCCCGTCGTGGCCCTCGCGCTCCTCTTCCTCCTCGCCTCAGCGGGGGAGTAGGTCCGTATCGGCGTCGATCCTGGCCACCGCGTGGGCGATGAGCCTCGCCGCGTTCTCCAGGTCCTGCAATGACACGACCTCACAGGGGGAGTGCATGTACCGGTTGGGGATCGATACCAGGGCGGTGGCCACGCCGGCCCGGGTGAGCTGCATGGCGTTGGCGTCCGTCCCCGTGGCCCCCGGGGCGGCCTCGATCTGGTAGGGGATCTTCTCCCTCTCCGCCGTCTCCACCAGGAGCTCGAAGAGCCGGGGATTCACGTTCGCGCCCCGGGCGATCACCGGACCCCCGCCGAGCTTTATCTCCCCCAGCTTCCTCTTCTCGCCCTCTGTCCCCGGATTGTCGGTGGAGAAGGTGACGTCCACCGCGATCCCCACCTTGGGGTCTATCCCGAAGGCGCTCGTCCGGGCCCCACGGAGTCCCAGCTCCTCCTGCACCGTGGCCACCGCGTACACCGCCGCCTTCGGTGATAACTCGCGCAGGATCCTGAGGGCCTCCAGGACCACGTATGCCCCGATCTTGTCGTCGATCCCCCGGGAGACGATGAGCTCCCCGCTCAGGACCGCGGGGTCGTGGGCCAACACCGCGGGATCGCCGATGGAGACCCGCTTCCTCGCCTCGTCCCCGTCCTTCGCCCCGATGTCGATCCAGAGGTCCTCGAAGCGCACCACCTTCTTCCGCTCCTCGTCCTGGAGGAGGTGGATGGGCTTCCTCCCGATGACCCCGAGGACCCGGCCCCCTTTTGCCCTTATCCACACGCGTTGCCCCGGGAGGACCTGGGGGTCCCATCCCCCGATCCCCCGGAAGTAGAGATAGCCTTTCTCGTCGATGTGCGTGATCATGAACCCGATCTCATCGGTGTGTCCGGCGAGCATGATCCGGGGTTCCCTCCCCTCGTTTATCAGGGCGAAGGAGTTCCCGTGCAGATCGACCCAAACCCGTTCCGCGAACCCCTCGGCCTCGCGGCGCCAGACCCGGGCCGCCTCCTCCTCGAATCCCGATGGGCTTATGGCGGACAGATACGTGAAGAGGAACTCCTTCCGGCCTTCGTGCATGCTCTCCTCCTCGCTAGTTGTTTCGACGATTTTCCCCTTTTTCCCTTGCGACACAAAACACGGCGGCTTAAGTTAGGGGCCGAAAGGGGTTGATGTGTGGCTCGACATCGCGATCGGGGTGTGGTTGGCGTTGAGCCTCCTGTGGGGCGTGAGGTATGGCCTCATCCGCACCGTGTTCGGGCTCGGCGGGATCGTGGCCGGGGTGGCCATCGCCGGGGCTTATTACCGGGAGCTCGCGGGGAGGATCCCCGTGAACGACGAGAAGGTCGCGGGGATCATCGCCTTCGTGGCCGTCTTCGTGGCCGTCTTCGTCGCGGCCGTGATCCTGGGAAAGATCCTCCACCGCCTCTTCCACTGGGCGGCCCTGGGGTGGCTGGATTACCTGGGCGGGGGGGTGCTGGGCCTGGCCATGGGCGGGGTGATCGCCGGGGCGGCGCTGACCGGGGTGCTCCGGTTCTTCCCCGAGGCGGGGGCCACGATCCAGGGCTCTCAGGTCGCCAGGTTCCTCGTGGAGAGCTTCCCCCTGGTGCTGAACCTCCTGCCCCGCGAGTTCCGGGGGCTGATCCCCGGCGACTGAACCCGCACCTCAGCCGCCCTCGGTGCGGCCCGGAGCCCTGTGGGGAATGGGGAGGTATTCCACCGTGGGGGTCGTGCGCACCGGCTGCTTGTAGAGGGACATGAGCTGGAGGATCTCCTCCGGCATCTCGTTGGAGACGGGGAGCCCCATGGCTACCGCGTCCTCGTAGGTGATGGGGTGATCGTGGGTCCAGCGCCCCTCGGTGAGGGCCCGGGCGATCTCCTCGGCCTTCTCCGGCGGGAACTTGTCCACCAACAGCCCCTTCACCGCCTCACGCATCTGGTTCACCGCCTTCTCCGCGATGTCGGCGAGGATCAACGTCTCGTCGTCCACCTTGTCGGCGGGCTTCCGCTCCAGGAGCCGGAGGATGGAGGGGGCGGGGTACTGGCCGAGCTGGGGGTCCACCGGTCCGAGCACCGCGTGCTCGCACATCACGATCTCATCGGCCGCCAGGGCGATCAGGGTCCCGCCGGACATGGCGTAGTGGGGGACGAACACCGTGACCTTCGCCGGGTGGCGCTTGAGGGCCCAGGCGATCTGCAGCGCCGCGAGCGAGAGGCCCCCGGGGGTGTGGAGGACGAGGTCCAGGGGGACCTCCTTATCGGTGAGGTGGATCGCCCGGATGACCTCCTCCGAATCCTCGATGTTGATGTACCGCATGATGGGGAAGCCCAGGAGCCCCATGGTCTCCTGTCGATGGACGAGGAGGATCACCCGGGACCTGCGTTTGCGCTCGATCTTGGCGATGAGGCCCTGGCGTTGTGATTCCAGGAACCGGCGCTGGAGGTAGGGCTGAAGGGCCGCCGCCAGGAAGAAGATCCAGAAGATATCCCACAGTGACATACATCCCTCCCTTCACTCGACCGGGATATCGGTGATCCCGCCCCGCTCGGGTGGGCGCCGTAGCGGGATCTCGATGCGGAGGACCCCGTTCTCGAACTTCGCCCTCACCTTCCCCGGATCCTCCACCTCCTCGGGGAGGGGGAACACGCGCCGAAAGGCCCCGTAGCGCCGCCCCATGCGGATGTAATCCTCCTCCCGGACCTCCTCGGTGCGGTGTACCTCCCCGCTCACTATGAGCTTGTCGCCCTCCACCTGGACCCTGATGTCCTCCTTGCGCACCCCCGGGAGCTCGGTCTCGATCACCAGGGTCCGGTCCTTCACGTAGATGTCGGTGCGCCCCGGCCCGAACGGCGATAATTCGTAGCCGAGGTTCTCCCAATGGGAGAAGAATTCCTCCATCATGCGGCCAAGGCGGGTGAAGAACCAGAAGGGCCTCCGCCAGCGCCACTCCTCATGCCACCAATCCATGGCCACCTCCTCCACGCGACGCCCCAGGCCGGCCGGGCGTATGGTGGCGCCTCATGATAGCTCCACCCGACCCCGCAGGGCCTTTCCCAGGGTGACCTCGTCCGCCACCTCCAGGTCACGCCCCACCGGTATCCCCTGGGCGATCTGGGAGACCTTGACCCCCAGGGGCTTGAGCCGCTCCAGGAGGTACATCGCCGTGAGCTCCCCCTCGAGCTTGGGCTCCAGGGCGAGGATCACCTCCGCGATCCCCTCCTCCCGCACCCTCTTGAGCAGCGCCCCGGCCGTGAGGTCCTCGGGGCCGACGCCCTCGGCGGGCGAGATGAGCCCCCCGAGGACGTGGTACAGGCCCCGATATTCCCCGGTGCGCTCGAGCTTCATGATCTCCCAGGGCCGGGCCACCACACAGATCGTCCTGCGGTCCCGGCGCGGATCGCGGCAGATCGGGCAGAGACCGCCCTCCGAGAGGTTGAAACAGCGGGGGCAGCGCTTCACCCGCGCGTGGACGGAGCCGATGGCCTCGGCGAGCTTCCGCGCCTCCTCCGGGCGGTTGAGGAGGAAGAACGCGATCCGCTCCGCCGAGCGCCTCCCGATCCCCGGCAGGCGGGTCAACGCCTGCAGCAGCTCCTCCAGCGGGGCGATCATAGAGGCAGACCGGGGAATCCCCCGGTGAGCTTCCCCATCACCTCCCGCGCGAGCTCCTGCGCCTTGCGCTGTGCCTCCTGCACCGCCGAGACGATGAGGTCTTCCAACATCTCCACGTCATCCGGGTCCACTACCTCCTTGGAGATCTTCACGCTCCGGAGCACGCCGTGGCCGTTGACCACCGCCACCACCGCTCCACCGCCCGCCGCGGCCTCCACCTCGGTATCCCCCAGCTCCTCCCGGCGCTTGGCGATCTCCTCCTGGAGCTTCTGGGCCTCCTTCATGAGCTTCCGCAGTTCCCCGAATCCCCTCATCCTTCCTCCCTCACCACCTTGCCCTCCAGATAGCGGGCGACCAATTCCGCCGCCTCCTCCAGGGCGAGCTTTCCCTCTTCCTTCCCTTCGTATTCTATCCGCACGGAGAGGAGGGGCTGGAAGAAGCGGCGCGCCAGCGCCTCCAAGTACTCCCGGGTCCCGGGCTCGCGGAGCATCTCGTAGTGGAACCGGAATCCCTCCGGGAACCTGATGGTGAGGACCCCGTCGCGGAACGCCGCCTCCGCCGGGAGGAGGAACGCCGCCACCGAGACCCTATCCGCGAGCGCCGCGGCGATCACCTTGTCCCACGGCGATCCGTACTCATCGGGGGAGGGCCAACCCCCTCCGGCCCGCGGCGCGGGCTCCGCGTCCCCCGCGGGCTCGGCGAAGAGGCCCCCCGGCCCCCCACGGGCGTCGGCGGATCCCTGGCCCCCCGCTCCCTCGGCACCCGCGGGGGCGTCCACATCGACCTCGGGAGGGGGTTCCGGGGCGTCGTCCCCGGGGACGTCGGCCGCGCCCCCGCCTTCCCCTCGGCCCACCGGGATGGGCCGCGGCGGCGCGCCACAATGGGCGAGGATCTCGAGCTCGAGGTGCAGCCTGGGGGAGATCGCCCGCGGTATCTCCGCCCGCCAGGAGAAGAGCTTGCGGGCGAGCTCCACCAGCCCCGCGTCCCCTTCCAGGATCCGGTCCCTCGCCCGCAGGGCCGCCTCCTCGAGGAAGAGCCCCAGGTCCCGGCCCCGCTCGAGGTTCCTCGCTACCACCTCGATGGCGGCGACGGCATCGCCTCCCCGCAGGGCGTCCAGGAAGCGATCGAGCTCGGCCAACGGGGGGAGGCCTAGGAGAGCTACCACATCGGCCTCGGTCACGTCCCCGCCACGGGAAAGCTGCTCCAAGAGCACCTCCGCGTCCCGCAGCGAGCCCTCCGCCCGGCGGGCGATGAGCCCCGCCGCCCCCTCCTCCAGGCGGATCCCCTCCGCCGCGGCGATGTCGAGGAGCTTCCTCCTTATGAGCTCCTCGGGGATGGGGGTGAACTCGAACACCTGGCAGCGGGAGAGGATGGTGGGGGGCACCTTATGGGGCTCGGTGGTGGCGAAGATGAAGATCACGTGTGGCGGCGGTTCCTCCAGGGTCTTCAGGAGCGCGTTGAACGCCTCGTTGGTGAGCATGTGGACCTCGTCGATGATGTAGACCTTGTAGCGGGCCCCGGCGGGTACGTAATTGACCTCCTCCCGCAGACGCCTGATCTGGTCGATGCCCCGGTTCGAGGCCCCGTCGATCTCCACCATGTCCAACGACTTGCCGGAGATGATACGGCGGCAGTTCTCGCATTCGTTGCAGGGCTCGCCATCGCGCGGGGAGAGGCAGTTCGCGGCCCGGGCGAGGATCCGGGCCACGGTGGTCTTCCCCACGCCGCGCTGGCCCGCGAAGAGGTAGGCGTGGGACAGGCGGCCCTGGATCACCGCCCGGCGCAGGGTCTCCACCACCAGGTCTTGCCCCACCACCTCGGAGAACCGCTGCGGACGCCACTTGCGGTACAGGGTCACTTCCTCCGGCATGGACGCTATGTTTTAAGCCATGCCGCGCCCCTCCGCCACAGCGGGGCGGCATGGGCCCGGAGCGCCGGGAGCCGGTTGCCAATCGTCTCGCGGGCCGATAAAACTTCTCCACATAAGGAGGGAGCCAGATGTTGAAGGAAATTGTCATCAATACACAAAAACGGGAACAGGCGGTGGACATCACGGACGAAGTCCAGAAGGCAATCGCGGAATCCGGGGTGCGGGAGGGATTCGTGTTCATATACGTTCCCCACGCCACCGCGGCGGTGAGCATCCACCGCTACGCCGAGAACCCCGACACGGTCCTCCTCGAGGAGACCCTGAAGAGCCTGCGGCCGGGCAGTGAGGGCGAATCCCTGTCCAAGGCCGCCTTCGTCGCCCCCACGGAGGTGGGGATCGTGAAGGACGGGCGGATGATCCTCGGCGATGACCAACGGATATACTTCTACGAGTTCGAGGGCCCGAGGAAGCGGGTCGTCTACGTGTATGTCGGATCTTGAGGGAGGTGGAGATGGCCCTATCGCTCGGCGAGATCACGCGGGGGATGACGATCCTCTACAAGGGGGAGCTCTACGAGGTCCTGGAATTCGAGCACGTGAAGCGCGCCCGGGGATCCGCGTTCGTGCGCGCCAAGCTCAAGGAGCTCAAGAGCGGCCGGGTGTTCACCGAGACGCTGCGGGAGTCCGACACCATCGAGCACGCGTTCCTGGAGACGCGCCCCCTGCAGTACCTGTACCAATCCGGAGAGACCTATGTGTTCATGGACAAGGAAACGTACGACCAGTACGAGGTCCCCGCCGCGATGGTGGAGGACATCAAGGGGTACCTCCTCGAGGGCATGGACGTCCACGGCCTCTTCTACCAGGGGAAGATCGTGAAGATAAAGCCCCCCACCTTCGTGGTGCTCACGGTGGTGGATACCCCGCCCGGGGTCAAAGGGGACACCGCCACCGGGGGCGAGAAGCCGGCGACCCTGGAGACGGGCCTCGTGGTGAAGGTGCCGCTGTTCGTGAAGGCGGGGGATAAAATCAAAGTCGACACCCGCACCGGAGCCTATGTGGAGCGGGTGAGCTAGAAGGAGGCGCCGATGGCGGAGCAACCCTTGGAATTGGGAACCCCGTACGGGAAGGTCACCATCCACCACGAGGTGATCTCCGATATCGCCGCGAAGGCCCTGGAGAAGGTGGAGGGCGCGCGGCCCCTGAAGGCCTCGGCCGGGATCATGGGCTTCTTCGGGGCCGAGGAGGGCCCGCGCATCATCATGGCGGAGGACGCGGTGAACGTGGAGATCGGGATCGCCGTGGATTACGGCTATCCCGTGCATGAGGTGGCCCAAGGGGTCCAGCAGGCCGTGCGTGACGACCTGGAACGGCTGGGGGGCGTGCGTGTGCGCCGGGTGGACGTCTACGTGAGGAAGGTCCTCCCACCCGCCGAGACGTTCGTGTTGGAAGAGGAGAAAGGAGGGGAGAATGCAGGAGTACCGTGAGGAGTTCGTGCCCCGGGGGGAAGTGGAAGAGGGGAAGATCAGCATCTCCAAGGAGGTGATCACCTCCATCGCGGGCCTCGCCGCCGCCGAGGTGGAGGGCCTCGCGCCCCCCAAGGGCGGCGAGTTCCCCAGAGGGGAGAACGTCAAGCGCTTCGTGGAGACCGAGGTGGGCGAGGGCGAGGTCAAGGTGAGCATCAAGGTGGCCGTTAAATACGGCTACCCCGTCAAGGACGTGGCCCAAAGGCTCCAGGAGAAGGTGAAGAACGAGGTGGAGCGCATGACGGGCCTGCGGGTGAGCGCGGTGAACGTGGAGGTCACGCGCCTCATCTTCCCCGAGGAAGAGGAGAAGCCCGCCGAGGAGGTTTGAGGTGGCCTATCTGGCGGTGCTCTTCGCCGTCCCACTGTACTTCGGGGGCGTTTTCCTCCTGTGGACCGGGATCACGGGGATCACCCCTCCGGGGCTCGAGGTGATGGGGGTCTGGCGGATCCTGTTCGGGGTGTTCGGGGGATTTCTGCTGGCGGTCGGGGGGTGGTTCGGCAGGGAGATCGCGGAGGCCATCTTCGGGCAGCGACCCATCCGCCGGGGCTCGGAGCGCGGCGAGCTCCTCATCGCGCCCCGGGCGATCAGGGAGCTGATCGCCGGGCTCCTACAGCGTGAGCTCGGGATAAAACGCCCCAAAGTGGAGATAAGCGACGACAGCGAGGCCCTGAGGGTCCACATCGGCCTCCACCTCCCCCTGGAGGAAGATCTCCCCGGCATAACCGAGCGCATCCGGGCCCTGGTGACCACGGAGGTCGAACGGCGGATCGGGATCGCGGTCTCCTCGGTGGACATCGCGGTGCACGGGATCTCCCACAGGGGCCCCGAGGGGGAGCGCGGGGAAAGCGGCGGAGAAGCGGAACAGGCCGTTCCTCCCTCCTGAGCGGGCGATGCGCCGCCACGAGGCCCGCGAGGTGATCCTGCGGCTCCTCTATCGCCTCGAGTTCAAGGACGTCCCCCTGGAGGAGCTCCTCGCCGAGGAGGACCTCGACGACCAGGCCGAGTTCATCCGGGAGCGCCTCGCGGGGATCCTCGCGCATCGGGAGGAGATCGACGGGATCATCGACCGCCGGGCGGAGGGATGGGGGATCGACCGGCTGGCCACGGTGGATCGCAACATCCTCCGGCTCGGGATCTACGAGCTCCTCTACACCGACATCCCCCCCGAGGTGGCCATCGACGAGGCGGTGGAGCTCGCCAAGGCGTACGGCACGGAAAACGCCCCGCGCTTCATAAACGGGATCCTCGACCGCGTATGGAAAGAGAGGAGCACGGAAGGGGGGAAGCCCGCATGAAACTGGATGTGCTCTGCATCGGCCACCTGGACAAGGGCCGGATCGTCCGGGGGGACGAGGCCTACGACTTCATCGGCGGCGCGGTCTACTTCGGGGGGATCGTCCTGGCCCGCTTGGGCCTTAAGGTGGGCGTGGTCACCCGTCTGGCCCACGACGATGCCTGGATGCTCGCCGATTTCCACCGCGAGGGGATCGAGGTCTTCCCCGTCTACACCCCCCAGTCCACCGGGATAAAGAACGTGCATCCCGATCCGGAATCGGACAGAAGGACATGCTACTTCCTGGGGTTCGCCGGCACCTTCCGCCCCGAGGATCTCCCCGACGTCGAGGCGCGGCTCTACTACGTGGGAACGGTGATGGCGGACGAGGTGGATCCCGCGTTCATGCGGGAGGTGGCCCGCCGGGGTCCCCTGGCCTTGGACCCCCAGGGGTGTCTCCGCCGCCGGGTGGGGGATGAGCTCGTCACCGGGGATTGGCCCGAGGCGGGGGAGGCGCTTCCCCTGGTCAAGTACCTGAAGGTGGACGACCGGGAGGCGGCGGTCCTCACGGGGACCGAAGACATCCAGCGGGCCGCGGAGATCCTGGCAGGGATGGGGCCCGACGAGGTGGTCCTCACCCATCACGGTGGGGTGTTGGTCTACGCGGGGGGCGAATTCCACGAGGCGCCGTTCCGCCCGCGGAGCCTCGCGGGCCGCACCGGCCGCGGGGACACCTGCTTCGCCACCTATCTCGGCCGCAGGCTCCTGGGGGATCCCCCTGCGGAGGCGACCCGGTTCGCCGCCGCCCTCACCACCCTGAAGCTCGAGCGGCCCGGACCGTTCCGCGGCTCCCCGGAGGAGGTCCGGGCGCTGATGGAGGGGATCTAGAGCTCATTTCAAAGTCTCTTCGGATGGACTGGTATACAAACGAAAACGTCGGGGATGAACCCCGACGCTACAGAGGCGGAGGGGTAGCATCGCACCTTGGTGTGCGACGTTACCCCATACCCGGTCGTCCGGTCTCGAGATAACTTCTAGCCCGCCGCCTCGATCTCTACCTCCACCGGACGGCTCCGGAGTCCCACGCCGTCCACCAGCACGATCCGCAGCACCACCCGCTGGGGCCCGTCCACCCTAAGCCCGAAGGTGAAGGAGCCCTCCCCTTCGCCCCGGTAGCCAGGGATCAGGAATTCCGCGGGGAGGCCGCGGGGCTGCAACGGCTGATAGCCGGTCTCGGAGCGGCGGCGGTGCTGGAGGCC
>JAJRVI010000034.1 GCA_024277405.1 Fidelibacterota bacterium | reverse complement strand
TGGTCCTCGCGAACTCGGTCCGGGGGGCCCGGAAGCGGGGGATCTTCCTCTGGCGAACTCGGGGAAGCAGGATAGAAGGGAATGAACTCCGCAGCTGTGGCACGGGCCTTTACCTCGATAGCGCCAACGGGCTGACGGTGAGGGGCAACTTGGTGGTGGGATGTGGCTGGGGGATCTACCTCTGGGATTCCCATGACGGTACGGTGACCCTGAACCTCCTGATTAGATGCGAACGGGGACTTGGGTTGTACCACACCTCCGCCCGCAACCTCCTCTACCACAACGCCTTCATCGACTGCTCCATCCCCGCCTTCGACGATAGCTCCGGGGGCAACCGTTGGTACGCCCCCTATCCCAGAGGGGGGAACTTCTGGGGAGGGGTGGAGCTTGTGGATTCGAGGTCCGGCCGGGAGCAAGACGAACCCGGGCCCGATGGGATCGGGGATCGCGCGGTGGCGATCCCCGAAGCGGGGGTGGATCGATACCCCCTGATGGCGCCGCCCGTGGGGCTCCCCGTCTATAACGAAGGAGAGAAAAAATGAAAAAGGTCTTCTGGCTTTCCCTTTTGGGGCTTCTAGTCCTGGGCCTCGGGAGCTTGGCCGGGGAGAAGATAGTCATCGGCCACCGGGGCGCGGCCGGGTACCTTCCCGAACACACCCTGGCGGGATACGCCTTCGCCTACGCCCTGGGGGCCGATTACATCGAGCCCGACCTCGTGATGACCAAGGACGGCGTCCTCATCTGCCTCCACGATATCTACCTCGAGTACACCACGGACGTGGAGGAGGTCTTCCCGGACAGGCGCCGTCCCGACGGCCACTGGTACGCCATCGACTTCACCCTGGCGGAGATAAAACGGCTCTCGGTGCACGAGCGCTGCCGCCGCGATGGGCGTCCCTACTTCCCGCGTCGGTTCCCGGTGGGGAAGTCCCGCTTCGAGGTCCCCACCTTCACGGAGATGATCGAGCTCATCCAGGGCCTCAATAAGTCCACCGGTCGGGACGTGGGCATCTATCCCGAGCTGAAACGTCCGAGCTGGCATATGCAGCAGGGGTACGACATCGCCGCCGCGCTGATGGAGATCCTGGACCGCTACGGCTACCGCGGCCCGGATGCCAAGATCTTCGTCCAGTGCTTCGAGGCCGATACCCTGATCCGGCTCCGGGAGGAGTTCCACACCGAGCTCCCCTTGATACAGCTCGTGAGCGCGAGCCCGTCTTATTGGCGCATGTGGAAACGGGAGGGGCTTTCCGAGATCGCCCGTTACGCCGACGGAATCGGCCCCAACAAGTCCATCATCGAGAAGAACCCCGATTACGTGGCCTGGGCCCACGAGCTCGGGCTCCTGGTCCATCCCTACACCTTCCGTGCTGACTCCCTGCCGCGGAAATACCGTTCCCTGGAGGAGGAGCTCGAGACCTTCTTCTTCACCTACGACGTGGACGGGGTGTTCACCGACTTCCCCGATATCGCCGTGCGGCTCCTTGAGCAGAGGGAACTCGTCCCCTGAGGTCTCGATGTCCAGGGGAGGGCTCCGAGGGTATCTCTTGGACCTCGATGGCACGGTGTACCGGGGGAAGAGGCCGATCCCCGGGGCGGCGGAGGCGATCGCCGAGCTCAGGTCCCGGGGGCGCCGGGTCGTCTTCCTCTCCAACAAGCCCCTTTACTCCCGCCGCGATTACGCGGAGAAGCTCACGCACCTGGGGATCCCCACCCCGGAGGACGAGGTGGTGAACTCCTCGTTCGTCCTCGCCCGCTACCTCGCCCGGGAGGCCCCGGGGGCGAGGGTCTTCGCCATCGGGGAGCTGCCGCTTTTGACCGAGCTCTGCCGGGCCGGCCTCGAGCTCTGCGAGGACCCCGGGAAAATCGATTACGTTGTGGCCGCCTTCGATAGGACCTTCGACTACAGGAAGCTCAACATCGCCTTCCAGGCCCTGCGGCGGGGGGCCCGCTTCCTCGCCACCAACCCCGACCGGACCTGCCCTGTGGAGGACGGGGAGATCCCCGACGCCGCCGGGGTGATCGCGGCTTTGGAGGCCACCACGGGGAGGAAGGTGGAGCTCGTGCTGGGGAAGCCCTCGCGCCACATGGTGCGGGCCGCCCTGGAGGTCATGGGGCTTCCGCCGGAGGCGTGCGCCATGGTGGGGGATCGGCTGGAGACGGATATCAGGATGGCGGTGGAGAACGGCCTCACCGCCGTGCTCACGTTGACCGGGGTGAGCTCCCGGGATGATATACGGGATGCGCCTTGGAAACCCCATCACGTAATAGAGAGCATCGCCGAGCTCCCCATGCTGGATGAGCGGCTCGGCGAAAGGGGGTAGTGGTGGAGGGAAAGGTCGTTTACGTCCCCGTGGAGACCCTGCGGGCCTTCATGTACCAGGTGTTCTTAAAGTGCGGCGTCCCCGAGGAGGACGCGAAGATCTGCGCCGATGTCCTCATCACTTCGGACATCCGGGGAATCCCCTCCCACGGGATAAACCGCCTCAAGATGTACTACGATCGCATAAAACAGGGGATCCTCTCACCCATCACCCACTTCGAGATCGTGAAGGAAACCGAGACCACC
>JAJRVI010000033.1 GCA_024277405.1 Fidelibacterota bacterium | reverse complement strand
CGGCGGGGACTGTTCCTCGGGTTCCAGTACCCCCCGGAAGTGGAGGGGGTGAAGCTCCGCGAGTTCCTGCGGCTCGCCGCCGCGAACTGTCAGGAGCCGTTCTGCGAGTTCCAGAAGCTCTACCGCGAGGCCCTGGAGTACTTCGATATGGAGGACCTCGGCGAACGGGAGCTCAACGTGGGGTTCTCGGGCGGGGAGAAGAAGCGCTCGGAGCTGCTCCAGATGCGTGTCCTCCGCCCGAAGGTGGCGCTGTTGGACGAGCCCGACTCGGGGGTGGATGTGGACGCCCTGCGGCTCATCGCCTCCGGGATCGAGGAGGCAGCACGTTCCGGCGCCGCCGTCCTCCTCATCACCCATTACCCCCGGATCCTGGAGCACCTCCCACCGGCGAAGGTGTTCGTGCTGGACGAGGGGAGGATCGTGAAGGAGGACGGGCCGGAGCTCGCCTGGGAGATAGAGCGCACCGGATACGAGGCGGTGAGATGATGCGACGCACGCGGACCGGACTCACGGCGGAACTCGTCGAGGAGATATCCCGGGAGAAGGGGGAGCCCGATTGGATGCTGAAGCACCGGCTGCGCTCCCTGGAGATATTCCGGAAACTCCCCATGCCGCGGTTCGGGCCCGACCTCTCCGCGGTGGACTTCGACGATATCTCCTATTACCTGCGCACGGTGGACCCCGTCACCAGCTGGGAGGAGCTCCCCGAGGAGATCAGGCGCACCTTCGAGGAGCTGGGACTCCCGGAGGCCGAACGGAAGGCCCTGGCCGGGATCGGGGCCCAGGTGGATTCCGAGGTGGTCTACCGTTCCATCCTGGAGGAGGTCCGGGCCCAGGGGGTGATCTTCGAGCCCATGGAGGAGGCCATCCGCAACCACCCCGAGCTCGTACGGGCACACTTCATGAAGGTCATCCCCCCCGAGGACAACAAGTTCGCCGCCCTGCACGGGGCGGTGTGGTCGGGGGGGACGTTCGTGTGGGTGCCCGAGGGGGTGGAGGTGGCGATCCCCCTCCAGGCCTATTTCCGCATGCAGACCCAAGGGGTGGGACAGTTCGAGCACACCCTCATCGTGGCCGAGCCGGGGAGTTCGGTGCACTACATCGAGGGCTGTTCCGCGCCGCGCTACTCCAAGCTCGCGCTGCACGCGGGGATGGTGGAGATCGTGGCCAAGGAGGGGGCCCACGTGCGGTTCACCACCATCCAGAACTGGTCCCGCAACGTCTACAACCTGAACAACAAACGGGCCATCGCCCACGCGGGGGCGGCGGTGGACTGGGTCTCGGGGTCCCTGGGGAGCAGGGTTACCATGCTCTATCCCTCCACGATCCTTGCTGGGAAGGGCGCCAAGACCGAGAACCTCTCCTTCAGCTTCGCGCGGGACGGCCAGTGGTTGGACCTCGGGGCCAAGGCGATCCATCTCGCGCCCGACACGTCCTCCAGGCTCGTCTCCCGTTCCGTGGTCCAGGGGAAGGCGAAGGCGGTCTTCCGGGGGAAGCTCTACGTGGCCCCCGAGGCCCGGGATGCCAAGGGGCACGTGGAGTGTTCCACCCTGCTCCTCTCCCCCGAGGCCGAGACGGAGACCATCCCCACGCTGGACGTGCGCAACGACGAGGTGGAGGTGGGCCACGAGGCCACCGTGGGCCGGGTCTCCCGGGAGCAGCTCTTCTACCTCATGTCCCGGGGGCTGGACGAGGCGGAGGCCATGAGCCTGATCGTCAACGGCTTCGTGTCGCCGATCCTGAAGGAGATACCGTTCGAGTACGCCGTGGAGCTGCGGCGGCTCCTCGAGATGAGCTTCGCGGAGGCGATCGGATGAGAAACGTGCGTTCGGATTTCCCTATACTGGGACGGGAGATAAACGGGCGTCCCCTTATCTACCTCGATTCCGCGGCCACCTCCCAGAAGCCCCGACAGGTGGTCGAGGCGGTGGCGCGGTTCTACCGGGAGGCCAACGCCAACGTGCACCGCGGCCTCTACGTCCTCTCGGTGGAGGCCACCGAGCTCTACGAGGGGGCGCGTAAGAAGGTGGCGGCCTTCATCGGGGCGTCCCCGGAGGAGGTCATCTTCACCCGGGGGACCACCGAGTCCCTCAACGCCCTGGCCTACTCCCTGGGCGAGGCCCGGGTGGGGCCGGGCGACGAGATCCTGGTCACGGCCATGGAGCACCACGCGAACCTCGTCCCCTGGCAGCTCCTGGCGAGGAGGAAGGGGGCGCGGCTCCTGGCCGTGGGGATCACCCCCGAGGGGGAGCTGGACCTCGGGGATCTCGAGGACAAGCTGTCGGACCGGACGCGGGTCGTGGCGGTGACCCACGTCTCCAACGTCCTGGGGACGGTGAACCCCATACCGGAGATATCCCGGATGACCCACGAGGCCGGGGCCGTGGTGGTGGTAGACGCGGCACAATCGGTCCCCCACATGAGGGTTGATGTACAGGAGCTCGGCTGTGATTTCCTCGCCTTCTCCGGCCACAAGATGCTCGGCCCGACGGGGGTCGGGGTGTTGTGGGGGAGGAGGGAACTCCTGGAGGGGATCCCCCCCTTCCTCACGGGGGGCGAGATGATCCGGGAGGTGTGGATCGACCGCGCCACCTGGAACGATATCCCCTACAAGTTCGAGGCGGGGACCCCGCCCATCGCCCAGGCGGTGGGGCTGGGGGCAGCGGTGGACTACCTCGTGGAATTGGGGATGGAGGAGGTCCGCCGCCATGAGGAAGAGCTCGTGGGGAAGGCCCTGGAGGGGCTCCTCTCCCGGGACTACGTGGAGATCTACGGTCCGAAGGATCCGGCGCGGCGTGGGGGCGTGGTGGCCTTCAACCTGCGGGGGATCCATCCCCACGACGTCGCGACGTTGCTGGATCAGGAGGGGATCGCCATCCGGGCGGGGCACCACTGCGCCCAGCCCCTCCACCGCCTGCTTGGGGTCCCGGCGAGCTGTCGGGTCTCGGTCTACGTTTACAATACGGTGGACGAGATCGAGGCGTTCCTGGACGCCCTGGATCGGGTGTGGGAATCGCTCGGGAGATGAGCCCTTACGAGGACCTGATCATCGAGCACTGGCGCAACCCCCGGAACAAGGGGACGCTCCCGGACCCCGACGTGGATGTCACCGAGGCCAACGTCCCCTGCGGGGACGTGCTGCGGCTGCAGTTGAAGGTGAGGGACGGGGCCGTGGAGGACGTGCGGTTCGACGGCCGGGGATGTGCCATCTCCATGGCCTCGGCCTCGCTCTTCACCGAGATGATCAAGGGGAAGAAGCTCGAGGAGCTACGGGTGATGCGGGAGGAGGAGCTTCTCGAGGCCCTGGGGGGCGTGATAAAGCCCCGCCTGAAATGCGCCCTCCTCCCCTATCGCACCCTGCAGAAGGCCCTCGCCTCCCTCGGTCCCCGTGCACGGAAGGGGGAATCCGAGACAGCTCGTTCCTGAAAGGGCGGTTGTGGGGGCCGACCGTTTTGCCTAGCATTCATGCCGGCGATGGGGCCCGCCCTTTAACCGCCGCGCCCGCGGCTGATGGCTCCTACCCATAAACCTTAAGTCACAAGGGGTCCTTACGATGTGCTACGTGACCTCTATCGGCGCCATGAGGCGGGCCATCGCCCGGAGCGGGTTACGCCTGAACATCTTGCGCATATGCGCGCGTAGGGCGTGCACCATCAACGATCTCATCCACGCCCCCGACTACCCCGGAATCCGTACGAGCATCTTTTCCCTCCAGTCGGAAATAAACGTGAGCATCGAGCTCGGGGAATGCAAGGCCAGGGCCCTGCTCGTCCGGGTCGGGAGAGTCCCGGATCCCATCGTCCCCGCTGGCCATACCGAGCTCCTGCGCACCAGCATCCTCGCGTTCCTCCTTTCCCCGGAGCTGTGCCGCGCGGAGCCCGCGGCCTACGAGCATTATCTGCGCGCGTGGTTCTCGTATCCCAGGGTGAAGGATACGTTGGGAGCCGATTGGGCGTACACCCTCTCGCTTTTCATGGCGTTTCCCGAGCTCGCCAACCGGGCCTTTTACTGCGGTGCCGCGGGTGGGAACGGGGAACAGCGGCGCTTCGGCCGGTATCTCTTCAGGGACATCCCCGCCGCACCGCGCCCGCCCGGCCTGTGGAGGCTTGTCACCGCGCTGAGGCGGGAGCCGCTCATCGTCCCCGGACCTCCGCCCGCACGCATGGGCAACCGGTGGTTCAGGCGCGGACTGATTCGGTTGCTCCTCCGCTGCCGGGCCCGCCCCAAGGGCTCCGGGGGAGGGGACATCCCTATCCAGGACCTCGCCGGTCCCGAACTCCTGGAGATGAGGTTGCTTCCCCTCCGCCCGTGGTAGGGACCCGGCCATCCGGGGCTCAACAGCCCGGCTCACCGAGACCCGGCACCTTGAGCCTGCGCTCCAAAAGCGAGACGGCCCCGGAAAGCGTCCACACGAGGCCGATGTAGATCCCGGCCACGATGAGGTAGAGCTCGAAGTAGCGGAAGTTCCGGGCGGCGATGAGGTTCGCGCGCCCCATGAGCTCCGGGACCCCCACCACGAACGCGAGGGAGGAATACTTGAGCATGTATATGAGCTCGTTCGACCACGCCGGCATCACGGTCCGCATGGCCTGGGGGAAGACGATGTGGCGGAAGGCCTGGAAGCGGCTCATCCCCAGGGCATAGGCCGCCTCCACCTGTCCCCGCGGTATCGATCGGATCGCACCGCGGAAGTACTCCGCCTGGTAGGCCGCGGTGTTGAGGCCCATGGCGATCCCCGCGGCAAGCAGCGGTGGCAACACGATTCCCACGTCCGGGAGCCCATAGTAGAGGAAGAAGAGCTGGACCAAGAGGGGCGTCCCACGCACGAACTCGATGTAGCCGGTGCAGACGGCGAACGCGACCCTCCCCCCGTAGATGCGCCCCAAGGCCAGCAGCCACCCCAGGAGGAACCCCGCGGCGATGCAGATCGCGGTGAGCTCCACCGTGACCGCCGCCCCGCCGAGGAGCGCGGGGAGGGAATCCCGGGCCAGCTCCCAGAAGCTCACCACCGGCGCTCCTCCACGGCGCGGCGGCCCTCGAACCCGGGGATCCAAAGCCTCTCCTCCAGGCGGTAGATGAAGTGGTTTCCCACCCGGGTCAGGGCGAAATAGATAAGGGCGCAGGTGCCGTAGATCAGCAGCGAGTGGCCGAACGTGTACGCGATCACGTACCGGGCCTGCCGCAGTATCTCCACCACCCCCACGATGTAGGCCAGGGAGGTGTCCTTGATCTCGGAGGCGAACTCGTTGGACCAGGGGCCGATGGCACGGCGGAGGGCCTGGGGAAGGACGACGTGGATCACCGTCTGTGCCCGCGTCAGTCCCAGGGATAGGCCGGCCTCCACCTGTCCCCGCCCCACGGAGCGGATGGCGCTCCGGAAGATCTGCGATTGGTACGCCCCCGAACACAGCCCCAGGGCGGCGATGGCCACGGCCAGCGGGGGGAGGTCCCAGGGGAGGTAGAACACGAGGAGCAGGAGGACGATGGGGGGGACCCCGCGTAGGGCCCGCTCGATGATGGTGGCGGGGAGCGCGATCGGCCGGGGCCAGTAAACCTCCAGCACGGAGAGGAAGAGTCCCAGCACGAACCCCACCGCCATCACCCCGGAGAGGACCTCCAGGGTGACCAGGACCCCGCGGAGGAACCAGGGGAGCTCGCGAATGAGGGCGTTCACGTCGGCCGCGGACGAAGGGATCTTGGGAGGGGACGGGCGACCCGTCCCCTCCCGTGCGGGTTCAGTCGCAGTCCAGCGTCCGCGCGAGCGGCACCGGGACGACGGCCCTCCCCGGGAAGTACTTGGCCATGAGCTCGGCCCAGATCCCGGATTCGTAGAGCGCACGGAGACCATCGTTTATGCGCGGGAGGAGCCCGTAAGGATCGCCCGCCCTCACGGCGTAGGCGTACTGCTCCCCGGTCTTCACGATCCCCGCGATCCTCACCCTGCGGCCGGCCTGCACGAACCCCAGGGCGGTATCGGTATCGCAAAGCACGGCCGCGATGCGCCCGCTCTCGAGATCGCTCACCGCCATGTCGTAGGTCTCGTAGGCCCGAAGCGTCACATCCACGCCCACCTTCACCAGGTTGTCCTCCAGCCATTGGTAACCAGTGGTACAGGCCTGGGCCCCCACCGTGGTCCCGAAGAACGCGGTGATGGCGTTGTAATCGGAGTCGCTTCTCACGAGGATGGCCTGGTCCACCTCCCAGTACGGCTCGGAGTAATCGATCACCGCATCCCGCTCGCAGGTGATCGAGAGGCCTGAGGCGATGATGTCGATCTTTCCCTGGGCAAGGGCGGTGATGATCGTCGCCCACGGGAGATCCCGGAACTCGACCTGGAAGCCCTCGAGCTCCGCGATGGCCCGCATCACCTCCACGTCGAAGCCCTTGAACTCGCCGCGTTCCACCCAAGTGAAAGGAGGGAAGGCCGCGTCCAATCCCACGATGTAGACCTGCTTCTCGGCCCCCCACGCCACGCCGATCCCGAGGATCGCCGATACCATCAAGATCACGCCGATGCGCTTCATTTGGTTCACCTCCGTATGAAAATCCATGTAAGCATTTCGCTTACACAAGTGCCCTCTCCCCGGGGCGTATCACACACCGGGGATAACCTAGGGATCTAACGACGTTGCTTTACTTCAGGAACCGCTTGGGGGTCTTCTCGGGATCAATGGGCCGGATGGCCCGGATGGTGGGGATGCACCGGGAGGGGGAAGAAGCAGACGGGCTTCGCCGCGAACGGCGCCATCACTCCGCCGATGGGTTCGCGCAAGTCCATCACCTCCATGGCTTCTAGATATGATATTTATCCTCCCCTGTCAAGGTGTGTGGACGGCGGCCCGCGCATGGGGTCGTTTGGGCGTAGAAGGCCGGTAAAATCCCGAACGGAGGTCGTGGTGAACGGTCCCGTGAAGATACGCTATCTGGACGGGTACAGGTTGCGCCGGGCCATCGTGGCGGGGGCCAAGCGGGTGATCGCCTGTGCCGCGGAGCTCGATCGCATCAACGTCTTCCCCGTGGCCGACGCCGACACCGGGAAGAACCTCGCCGCCACCATGGGGGCCATCGTGCGCCGGCTCCAGGAGACGAACTCCTCCCACGTGGGAGAGGTGGCGAGCTCAGCCGCGGAGGCCGCCCTGTACGGGGCCCGGGGGAACTCCGGCGTCATCATGGCCGGGTTCTTCCAGGGCCTCGCCGAGGGCCTGGCGGGCAAGTGGCGGGTGGACGCCCGGCCCTTCGCCCGGGCGGTGCGCCGGGCCGCGGAACGGGCCTGGGAGGCCCTGACCGACCCCAAGGAGGGCACCGTCCTCTCCGTCCTCGCCGCCTTCGCTCAGTCCCTGCAGGAAGGGGCCCGCAGGCTGGAGGATTTCGTGCCCCTGGTGAGCGAGGGGCTGCGGGCGGCCCAGGAGGCCCTCCGCCGCACCCAGGAGACGCTGCCGGTGCTGCGCCGGGCGGGCGTGGTGGATGCGGGCGCGCTGGGGTTCGTGCGGTTCCTGGAAGGGGTGGTGCGGCTGATCCATACCGGCGAGGTGGCGGAGATCGAGCTACCCCGGGCCGCCCCCGTCCCCGAAGGGGCGGTACCCGAAGAGGCGGCCCCCGCGTTCCGTTACTGTGTGGAGTGCGCCGTGGAGGGGGAGGGGATCGACCACGCCGCGGTCAAGGAGGCCCTCCTGGAGCTCGGGGACTCGGTGGTGGTGGCCGGCTCCCGCCATGTCCTGCGCCTGCACGTCCACACCAACCTCCCGGCTTACGTGTTCGAAGCGGCCAGGGCCCATGGCCGCGTGACCGCGGAGAAGGTCGACGACATGTGGCGGACGGCGCCCCCGGGGCCCGGGGAGGGGATCGCCCTGGTCACCGATACCGCCTGTGACCTCCCTCCGTACCTCCTCGCCCGTCACCGCGTCGCCCTCGTCCCGGTGCGGGTGCACCTTGGGGAGGAGGACCTCCGGGACCGGTTGGAACTCACCCCGGGGGAGTTCTATGCGAAGCTGGGCGAGGGCGTTCCCGTGGGCACGTCCCAGCCTCCCCCCGGGGATTTCCGCGATGTGTTCGCCTACCTGGGACGAACCCACGTCGGGGTGTTGGGGATCTTCCTCGCCGGGGGGCTCTCCGGCACCTTCGGGGTGGGGCTCCAGGTGGCCCGGGCGCTGCGGACGGAGGGGCTGCGGATCGAGGTGGTGGACTCCGGGACCATCTCCGTGGGTTTGGGGCTCGTGGTCCTGGCCGCCGTGGCCGCCCTGGGGGCGGGTTTGGGCCTCGAGGCCGCGGCGACCATCGCCCGGGAGGCCGCGGACAGGGTGCGGGCCTGGGCCGCCCTGCCGGACCTCATGCCCCTGGCGCGCTCGGGCCGGATCCCCTGGGCCGCCGGATGGCTGACGCACCGGGCGCGCCTGGGGATGGCAGTGGACATAACGCGTGGGGAGATAAGGCCCGTGGCCCCCGTCATGGGGCGGGCACACCTCCTCCGAAAGCTCCTCTCATTGGCCCGGGAGGCGATGCGCTCCATGGGGGCCCCGATGGCAGGGGTGGCCCACGCCGCGGCCCCCTCCGTGGCGGAGCGGCTCGCCGCCGGGCTCGCCGCCGCGGGGGCGGCCGAGGTACACGTGGCCCCGGCCTCCCCGGCCCTGGGGGTGCACGCGGGGATCGGGGCGGCGGGGGTGGCGCTCCTGGACCGGTCATGGTTGGAGGCCCGGATCCGCGAGCTCGGCGGAACACCGGATGTAAAATAGCGTTCGACCGATCCCGGTGGAAAGGAGCTCCGTGTGGAAGAGATAGAGGTCGCCGCGGAAACGAGGATCGTGGGGCGGACGGTGCCGCGCCTCGATGCCGAGGCCAAGGTACGGGGAGAGGCACGGTACGCCGATGACCTCACGTTCCCGGGGATGCTCCACGGGAAGGCGATCCGCGCGTCCGTGCCCCACGGGAGGATAAAGCGCCTCGATCTCTCCCGGGTGCGGGATCAACCAGGGGTGGTCTGCGTGGTCACCCCCGCGGATATCCCCGGCGAGAACGTGGTGCCCGTGATCTACCGGGACATGCCGCTTCTGGCGGAAGGGATCGTCCGCTACGTGGGGGAGCCCATCGCCCTCCTCGCCGCCGAGACCCGCGAGGCGGCTCATCGCGCGGCGGAGCTCGCCGAGGTGGAGTACGAGGAGCTCCCCGCGGTGTTCGATCCCCTGGAGGCCATCGGGCCCGATGCCCCCCGGGTGGCGGTCCCCGAGGCGGCCGAAGCGGGGAACGTCTTCAACCACATGGTGATCAGAAAAGGGGACGTGGCGCGGGGGTTCGCCGAGGCCGACGTGATCGTGGAGGGGGAGTACCGCGTGGGGTATCAGGAGCACGTCTACATCGAGCCCCAGGGGGTGATCGCTTTCCTCGAGGACGGGGGAATGGCCATCTACGGGACGCTCCAGTGCCCATTCTACGTCCAGACCGCGGTGGCCGCGGTCCTGGGGCTCCCCCTCTCCAGGGTCCGGGTGGTGCAGACCGCCACCGGCGGCGGCTTCGGGGGCAAGGAGGACGTTCCGTCGCAGCTCGCGGCCATGGCGGCGGTGCTCGCCTGGGTGGCCAGACGGCCGGTGAAGCTGGTCTACGACCGGGAGGAGGACATCGAGACCACCTCGAAACGCCACCCCGCCGTGATCCGCTACCGCACCGGGGCCAAGCGCGACGGCACCCTGGTGGCGGTGGAGGTGGAGTTCTACTACAACGCCGGGGCCTATCAGACCCTTTCCTCGGCGGTGCTGTGGCGTGGCCTGATCCACGCCGCCGGCCCCTACCGCATCCCCAACGTCAAGATGGACGCCTATTCGGTGGCCACCAACACCGTGCCGTGCGGTGCGTTCCGGGGGTTCGGCTCGCCCCAGGTGATCTTCGCCCACGAGTCCCAGATGGACGAGCTCGCCCGGCGCCTGGGGATAGATCCCCTGGAGCTCCGGGAGAGGAACGCCCTCCGGGAGGGGGATCGTACCGCCACCGACCAGCTCCTCACGGAGTCGGTGGGCCTTCCCGAGGCCATCCGCCGCGCCCGGGAGCTCTCCCGCTGGGATGGGCTGAGGAAGGAGATCGAGGAGTTCAACCGCCGCGAGCCATTCAAGCGCCGGGGGCTCGGGGTGTCCACGGTGATGTACGGGGTGGGGATGGGGGCGAAGGCTCCCCTCCTCGATAAGGCCGGGGCCTACGTGAAGGTCGAGGCGGACGGCTCGGTGACGGTGGCGGTGGGGAACACCGAGATGGGCCAGGGGGCGCTCACCGTGCTCGCCCAGGTCGCCGCGGAGGCATTGGGCGTCCGGATCGGGGACGTGCGGCTAGCGCCGGTGGACACCTCCCGGGTGCCCGATTCCGGGCCCACGGTGGCCTCCCGCACCACCACCGTGGCCGGGGCGGCGGTGCTGGACGCGGCGCGGAAGCTACGGACCCGGATCGAGGCCGCGGCCCGGGAGTTCCTCGGGACAGATGAGGTCGAGATCGCGGACTCCGAGGTATGGCCCCAAGGAGAGCCCGAAAAGGCGGTGCCCCTCTCCGAGGTTACCCGGTGGATGTGGGCCCACAACTGGGACATGGGAGCCACGGGCTGGGCGGAAGGGGCGCCGGTGGACTGGGACCCCGAGACCGGGCTCGGCAAGGCCTACTTCGTCTACGCCTACGCCTGCCACATCGCCGAGGTGGAGGTGGACCTCCTCACCGGGGAGACCCACGTACGGCGGTTCTGGGCCGTACACGATTCCGGGAGGATCGTGAACCCAGCCCTGGCCCGGGGGCAGGTGGCGGGCGGGGTCGCCCAGGGGATCGGCTACGCCCTGATGGAGTACCTACCGTCCGAGCGGGGGAGGATCGAGGGCACCCTGATGACCTACCGCATCCCCACGTCCGCGGATATGCCGGAGGAGCTGGTGATCGACTTCGTGGAGGCCCCCTACTCCGGCGGCCCCTATGGGGCCAAGGGGATCGGGGAGGTGCCGCTGATGGCGTCCCACGCCGCGGTGGCCAATGCCATCTCCCACGCCGTAGGGGCACGATTGCGGGAGTACCCTGCCCTCCCCGAGCGGGTCCTCTCTCTGGCGAAAGGGGGGTGACGTCGGCGGGGGCGGGCCCCGGCGCCCGGCCGGGGCCTCGCCCGTGTGGATCACATCGCGCTCAGTTGGGGCCCCGCACGATCCGGTACGCGTGTACCGAGACGAAATAGGTCCCGCGAGGTTCCCCCGCGATGACGAGGAGTATCGCCCGCCAAGTGCTTCCTTCCCGTTCCAGCACGTATCTTCCCCACGCCGTCGGGCCGGCGGTGCCCGCGTCCACCGCTTTCCATCCGGCCTCGATGAGCTGCGTGGACAGGGCCTCCTCGAGCTCGGGCCCGTCCAGATCGCCCCGCACCTTGGCCTGATACGTCTCCTCGTCCAGGAACAACGACATGGGCGAGACCGCTTCGTCCACGACCTCCGCCCCTTCGAAGGTGAACTCGGGCAGTACCGTCACGTCGGCCAGCGAGATCAACATGTCGCTCATGAGCTCCATCATGGTACGTAGCGCGGCCACGGCCCCCGCGCCTAAGTAGAGGAGGCCGTAGGTGACCGTCTCGTCCACATCGTAGAGCACCAGGTCCAGGAGGTCGGTCCCGTCCCGTTGGAACGTGTAGCTCCGGTATTCCCCTTCCCCACCCTCCTCCGTTCCCATGAGCACCCAGCTACGCGTTTGAAGCTCCGTCACATAGGGATCGGCTGCCTCGTCGAGGGGGCGGGGAAGGGAGAAGGCCGCTACCAGCGAATCGTCCTTCAGCGCCAACGAACCCGCGAGGTCCGCGCCGGCGGGAAGCGGGATGCTTTCCGGCCACCCCGGCGCCAACTCCCCCGGGTAGACCGCGGCCACCCCCGGCGGGTAGAGGAGGACGTCCAGTACCCCCAACACATTGGCCTCACCCGCGGAGCCCATAGCGGCGATGAAAAGGAGAAATCCCGCTGCGAGGCCCAACGGACCGATACGGTGATGCATCATCTATGTCGCCTCCTTTAATGATTTGAATACTTTACCCCCTTCCCGCGAAAAATCGCGGCCCTTACGCCAGCGAAAAAAACCGGTTATACGGAGCCAAGTGGTCCGGTTTACGTTATGCTGTGGGGACATGTGCCGCATGATCGGCTTCGTCAGCAGGGACAGGATCCCGCTCCGACGTTACTTCATCGCCGCTCCCCGGAGCCTCCTCCATCTGAGCCTACACGGAAAGAAGGCCCCACATCGCCACGGGTTCGGCTACCTCTGGAAGGGAATGGAGGGGGCGATCGCCTTACGCCGCTACGGCCAGGAGGATATGGAGAGGGTCCCCCACGGCCTCCCCGATCCCCTCACCGCGACGTCCACCCTCGCCATCGGGCACGTGCGGAAGGCATCGCCGACCTACCGGGCCCACACCGGGGCCACAGATGCCCACCCGTTCGCGGAGTGGGGCGTCTTCCTCGCTCACAACGGCACGATTCACGACGCGGACGTCCTCGACCGGGGACCGGGGATAGATTCCCAGAAACTGACGCGGTGGCTCGCCCACGCGTGGTGGCCCCGGACCCCGGAGGGCCTCGCGGTCGCCCTCGAAACCCTCCTCCACACGGTGCGCGATTTCACCGCGATAGACCTTCTCATCACCGAGGGGATGGTCCTCTACGCGTTCTGCTGCTACAGCCGGAACCCGGATTACTACACCCTGTGGGTCCGGCGAGGGGAGGATGCGGTGATCGTCGCCTCCGAGCCCGTGGACGATGAGCCGGGGTGGGTGCCGATGGAGAACCGCGAGCTGCTCTGGATCACCCCGGCGCTCGAGCTTCACCGCCGCGCTATCGGCCCCGGGTAACCGCCCCCACATCGCCCGTTCATGGCCCCTACCGCCGCTCCTCGCGCCAGGGGTCGCCCACGTCGTGGTAGCCCCGCTCCTCCCAATAGCCCCGGCGTTTCTCCCGGGTGAACTCGAGCCGCACCAAGTACTTCGCGCTCTTCCAGGCGTACAGGGATGGGACCACGAGGCGCAGTGGCCAGCCGTGTTCGGGCGGCAGGGGTTCCCCGTTCAGCCTGTGGGCGAGAACGGTGTCCTTGCGGGCGAAATAGCCGTAGGGGACGTTCGTGGTGTAGCCCTCACGACCGTAAGCGATCACCCACTCGACGCCCTTCCTGGGGCGGCAGAGCCCGATGATCGTCCGAGCGAGGACACCCTCGAACCGGAGCCCAGCCACGCTCCAGCGGGTGACACAGTGGAGGTCGGCGAGCACCTCGGCCTGGGGCAATCTCAAAAACTCCTCCCACGTTAGCTCCACGGGCCTCTCCACATCGCCATCGATGCGGAGGCGGAACTCCGCGAGTTCGAGCGGGGGAACGGGCCCGATATCGTAGACGATGAGCCCTTCCACCCATCTCTGCCCTGGGGGCAAATTTCCCATCCCGCCGGGATTTTACGCCTTTTCCCCGGGCCATGCCCGGCCCACCGGTTTGCCCCCTTGCCCGCGATTGCGCCACACTCGATAGGGGGCGGGGATGGGGAAGCGATGGGCCTTGGTCCTATCCGCCGCGCTGGTGCTCTTTGCCCCCGCTCCGGGGCCCTCCCGGGCGGATCCCGGGAAGGAGCTGCGCGCCGCGCTGGCGGAGTTCTTGGCGCGATGCGTCCTCGCGGAGCGGGCTGGGGTTGATCCCACGGAGATCGAACGGATCGCCGCCCCGGTGATGCTCCCGGGGAGGGGGCGGTCGGCCGGGGAGGCCCTGCGGGCGCTCGCCGCCGCGGGGGAAGCGCTCGCGGAGGTATTCCCCGGGGAAGAGGTGTTCATCGCCCGACTGCGGGCGGTCGCTGTGCGCGTGCCCCTCGGCCTCTTCCCCCAGTGTCACATGGACCTCGTGTGGCAGTGGAACTGGGCTGAGACGGTGGAGATCGCCCTCGCGACCTTCCGGGAGCAACTCGAACTCTCGCGGATCGCGCCCGGGTACCGGTTCTGTCAAGGACAGGCGGCCCTCTACGAGGCAGTGGAACGGGCCGACCCCGGGCTCTTCCGGGAGATAAAGGCGGCGATCCGCGAGGGCCGGTGGCGGGTCGTGGGCGGCAACTGGGCGGAGACGGCGATGGAGCAGGCCACAGGGGAGTCGGTGATCCGGAACTTCCTCCTCGGGAAGCGTTACTTCCGGGAGAAGTTCGGGATCGAGGTGCGCGTGGCCTGGCAGATGGAGGGCACCGGCCTCCCCGCCACGCTCCCCCAGATCCTGCGGGGTTTGGGGTTCACGGGGGCGATCATGGGGAGGGAGCGACCGTGGACCGGGCTCTGGCGGCTCATCTCCCGGTGGCGGGGGAGCGACGGGACCGAGATCCCCCTGGTGCTCCTGGACCACTACATCCTGCGTCCCGCCGATCTGCTCCGGAAGGCCGTCCAGGCGATCGCCGCGTCCTGGCCCCAACCGCCGCCCCGGCTCGCCTTCGTCTTCGGGGGCGGCGACCACGGCGGTGGCCCCGACCGGGAGCTCTTCGGCCGCTTCACGGAAGCGGTGCGAGGCGCTGGCCTCGAGGTGCGGTGGGACGAGCCCGCCGCGTTCTTCGCGGACCTGGATCCGACGGAGCTCTCCGTGCTCGAGGGAATGCCCAAGGTGGGCGGGATCGGGGTGGCGACCCAGCCCGCGGTGAAGCGGCTCATCCGTGAGTGCGAGCACGGGCTCCTGGCCCTGGAGACGTTGCGGGCGACCCTCGCCCTCTCCGGCGTCGATTCGGGGGCCGCGCGGGGTACCGCGGACCTGGACGGGATGTGGAAAATCCTGATCAAATGTCAGTTCCATGACGCCCTCTGGGGGTCGACCAGCTACGCCCCCTCCCGCGAGGTCCTCGGCTGGCTCGCCGGGCTCCGGGAGGAGATAGAGGCGGGGCTCGACCGCGCCCTCTCGCGGCTCGCCACACGGGTCGAGGCCGGGGGCGAGGGGCTGCCCGTGATCGTCTTCAACCCTCTTCCCGTCACGCGATCGGGCGTCGTCTCCATCCCCGGGGCGACGGGGCTCCCCGGGGACGAGCTCGTCGCGATCGGCGCGGACGGCAGCGCCCGTCCAGTGGCCCGCGTGGGCGGGGAACCGGCCTTCGT
>JAJRVI010000032.1 GCA_024277405.1 Fidelibacterota bacterium | reverse complement strand
GGATCCGGGCCAACGTGGTCGCCCCGGGTCTCATCGAGACCCCCATGACCGCCGCGCTGCCCGAGGAGGCCGTGCGGGCGTACGTCTCCCGGATCCCGCTGGGGAGGGGGGGTAAACCCGAGGAGGGGGCGGCGCTGGTGGCCTTCTTGCTCTCCGAAAAAGCTTCCTATCTAACTGGGCACGTTTTCTGCGTCGATGGGGGCCTCGCGCCCTGTGCGTGAAAAACTCCGGCCAAGGGGGTGCGTGAGGGATATGAGCAAAACGGCTGAGCGCATAAGAGAAATCATCGCGGAAAAGCTCATGGTGGAGCTCGACGAGGTGACCGACGAGGCCACCTTCCGTGAGGACTTGGGCGCTGACTCCCTGGATCTCGTCGATCTCATCATGGAGTTCGAGGACGAGTTCGGCATCGAGATCCCGGAGGAGGATGCGGAGAAGATCAACACCGTGGGCGAGGCGATAGCCTATATCGAGCGCAAGATCGGGGAGAAGGAGGGGGAGGGGCTGGATGCGTGAGCGCCGGGGGCAGGTGGGCCACGAGACCGACAACCCCTACTACGAGGGGCGCAAATACCCGGAGCCCACGGTGTGCGAACGCTGCGGGCTCCTCTATCGGGATGGCCATTGGCAGCATCCGTCCGCGGGGGAGGAGATCCCCGGGGACGCCCACCGGGCACTGTGTCCCGCCTGCCGCCGGGAGCAGGACCGTTACCCCGGTGGCCTCCTTTACCTGAGCGGGTCGTATCTCGCCACGAAGAGGGACGAGATCCTGAACCTGGTGCGTAATCAGGAGGAGGAGGCGAACAAGCGGCGCCCCCTCCAGCGGATCCTGTGGATCAAGGAGGGCGAGGACGGGATGGAGATCGCTACCACCACCCCTCATCTCGCCATGCGCCTGGGGAAGGCGATCCACTCCGCCCACAAGGGGGACCTCGAGATGCAACCCCTGGAGGGGGAATACATGGTGCGACTCTTCTGGAGGCGGGAGGCGAGGGATTCCTGACGATGGGCTCGAGGGTGGTCTATATCGAGGAGCTCCAGGATCACGTTGGTGAGGAGGTCTCGGTCCGGGGGTGGCTCTTCAACAAACGCTCCTCCGGGAAGATCAGGTTCCTCATCGTCCGTGACGGCACGGGGTTCCTTCAGTGCGTGGCCACGGCCAAGGACACGGAGCCCGAGAGCTTCGAGCTCTGTGAGCGTCTCCCCCAGGAGACCTCGCTCGTCGTCACCGGGGTCGTGCGCGCCGATCCCCGGGCCCCGGGCGGGTACGAACTCCTCCTGGCACGCCTCCAGCCGGTCCAGATCCCCCGGGAGCAGTTCCCCATCACCCTGAAGGAGCACGGGGTCGGGTTCCTCATGGATCACCGGCACCTCTGGATCCGCATGCGCCGGCAGTTCGCGATCTTGAGGGTCCGGGACGCGGTGCTGTGGGCCATCCGCGAGTTCTTCAAGAAAGAGGGGTTCGTGGCCACCGAGTGTCCCATCATCGTGGGGACGCAGGTGGAGGGGACGACCACCCTCTTCCCCCTCGACTACTTCGGCGAGCCCGCCTACCTCTCGCAGTCGGGACAGCTTTATCTCGAGGCCACCTGCATGGCGCTGGGGAGGGTATACTGGATCGGTCCCGCTTTCCGGGCGGAGAAATCCAAGACCCGCCGTCACCTCACCGAGTTCTGGATGGCCGAGGCCGAGGCGGCCTACTTCGAGCATGAGGACAACCTGGACCTGCAGGAAAGGCTCGTCCGGTATATCGTCGAGTACGTGGTCGCCGAGCGGCCACGGGAGTTGGAGCTCCTCGGGCGCGATGTGGAGAAGCTCCGTGCGGAGGTGGCCGGTCCGTTCGCCAGGGTGACATATGCCGAGGCGGTGGAGATCATCAATTCCCGGGGGGTCAGGATGGAGTACGGGGACGATTTCGGCGCCCCGGCGGAGGACGCGCTCTCGACGCACTTCGGGCGGCCGGTGTTCGTGGAACGATTCCCCGCGAGGATAAAGCCCTTTTACATGAAGCGGGCGCCGGACGATCCCTCGGTGGTGTTGTGCGCCGATCTCATCGCCCCGGAGGGGTACGGCGAGATCATCGGGGGATCCCAGCGCGTGGATACGGAGGAGGAGCTGGTGGAGCAGCTCCGGGAGTACGGCCTCCCCCTGGAGCCGTATCGGTGGTACATAGACCTGAGGCGATGGGGCTCGGTGCCTCACGCGGGCTTCGGCCTGGGGGTGGAGCGGACCATCGCCTGGATCTGCGGCGTGAAGCACATCCGCGAGACGATCCCATTTCCCCGCATGCTCGACCGCCTCTACCCTTGAGCCCCCCTTTTGCCCCCCTATAATCGCTTTCCGGTTTGTCCGGGTGCCGGTACAGGGGGGAGCAGCGCTGCCCCGCCGTGGGGCAGATAGTCCGCGGCAAGGTGCCAGCCTGTTCGGGTTTACAGCCCTGTAGGCCGAGACGGCGCTCGACGGTCCCCTCCTGCCGTCGGGAATGGCCCTCGGCCCGCAAGGCCGCCGTTCGAGTCGGCACGGGCGAGGGAAACCCTGCTCCCCCCTCCCTATACCGAACCGAACACCGAGAAAAAACCCGGCAGCGTCCCTAACTGCCGGGTTCGACCATGATCGCCGAAAAGGCTTTCTCAGGCTCTCTTGACCTTAAGCTGGCCCCTCTCGGTCACGGCCTTCAGTTTCTTCTGGACCGCCTCTTTGAAGTTCCGTCCGGGCCTGAACACGGGGACGACCTTGCTCGGGACCTTGATGCGCTGCTGGGTCTGCGGGTTGATGCGCTGCGACTCCTTGCGCGCCCGGGCTTCGAACTTCCCGAAGCCGGTGAGCAGGACCTCCTCGTTCTTGCTCACCGTCTCGATGATGATGTCGATAAGGGTATCCAGGGCCTTTCTCGCGTCCTTCTTCGTCATCCCAGCACGCTCAGCCAATTTGGCGATCAACTCCCCCTTGTTCATCGACTACACCCCCCTCTGTTAAAGTGTGAGCAATTATAAGGCATGCATTGTTCACCTGTCAAGGGGATTGCCCTTGGGATCGGGGGTTGCGGCCACAGGTTGACAAAGCCGAAGGGCTGTAGTACAGTTCGGCAAACCGCGAGAATTCCAGTTGCAGAGGAGGTTACGAAGGTGGCGCCCGAGCTGAGAAGCTACGAGGTAGTTTACATAATTCGTCCTGATTTAGATGAACAAAGGCGCAAAGAGAAGATAGAGCGCATAAATCAGCTCATCCAGGACAACGGCGGACAGGTCCAGAACGTGGACGAGTGGGGCACACGGATCATGGCCTATGAGATCGACGATTTCCGGGAGGGATATTACGTGCTCGTGAATTTCTCCCTCTCCCCGGACAGGGTCTCCGCGTTCGAGGAGCGCCTCCGGGTGGACGACGAGCTCCTTCGCTATCAGATAGTGAGGACGGATGGTGACTGAGCCGTGTCCGATCTCAATCGGGTGATCCTCACGGGCCGCCTCACGGCGGACCCGGAGCTCCGCTATACCCAGAGCGGGCAGGCGATGGTGCGGTTCGCCATCGCCGTGAACCGCCGGGTCCTCAACCCGGAGACCAACAGCTGGGAGGAGGAAACCACCTACGTGCCGGTGGTGGTATGGGGGAAGCAGGCGGAGTCCTGCGCCACTTATCTCCAGAAAGGGCGGCTTGTGGCCATAGACGGGCGGCTACGTATCCGCTCCTTTACCACCCAGGAGGGGGAGCGACGGAAGACTACCGAGGTGGTCGCCCAGTATGTACACTTCCTGGGACCGAAGCCCGAGGTCCCGGCGGAGTACGAGGCGGAGCTTCCGGAGCCGCCCGAGATCCCCGAGCCGGAACCCGAAGAGGAGGTGCCGTTCTGATATGCCCGGGAAGACCAGAGCCTGCCGTGTGTGCAAGCACGGCCTCAAGCTTACCTACAAGGAACCCGAGGTCCTGCGGCAGTTCATGAACCGCCGCGGGAAGATCCTCTCCCGCAGGATCACCCACCTCTGTGCCAAGCATCAGCGCCAGCTGGCCACGGAGATCGACCGTGCGCGCAAGCTGGCCCTCCTCCCCTACGAAGTGAAGCCCTGAGGATGGCGGGGACCGCCTGCGTGGTGGCCACGGCCCCGCCCGCCGATATCGTGGGGAGGGCCCGCGTGGCTGCCACCAAATGGCTTCTATCCAAGTTGAGGGACCTCGGCGCGGGGACGGACCTCTTCGTCCTCACGCCGGAGGTCCGGGGATGGGAGGGGGCGGAGGTCGTCCCCACCCTGAGCGAGGGTTTTCGGTGGGGCGAGGCTCTGGTGTCCTTCGTGGAAAGAGTTCGCCCCCGTAGGCTCCTCTATTTCTCCGCTGGCAGCGGCTTCCTCCTGGACGAGGAGGAGCTCGCCCATATCCTGGCCCTCGATTTTCCCGAGCCCTTCGCGGTCCTGAACAATTTCTATTCCACTGATTTCGCCCTGATCTGTCCCCCCAAGGTCGAGGTCTTCCGGGGGCTGACGAACGACAACGCCCTGGGTTGGCGGTTGTGGGAGTTGGGGTACCGGTGTTTCGAGCTCCCCCGTAGCGCCCGGACCCAATTCGACATAGACACCCCCGGGGAGCTCCAGGTCCTCGCCTGCAAGGCGGATCTCCCGCCGGCGCTCGCCGAGGCGCTGCGGCCGATCCCCCGCGCGGAGGCCCTGTTGTCGGCCCTCGTGGAGCCCGGGCGCCGGGTGACGTTGCTCGGCCGGGTGAGCGGGCATCTCCTGCGTTTCCTGGACCGAAAGGCCGCGTGCCGGACGCGGGTCCTCTCCGAGGCCCGGGGGATGAAGGCCGAGGGCAGGCGGGAGCGGTCCCTGATCCTCGGGCTCTACGAGGCCCTGGGCCCTGACGGCCTCGTCGCGGAGCTCTCGCGGGCGAGCGACGTGGTGGTGTGGGACATACGGGTCCTCTTCGCCGGGCTGGGCATCTGGCCCCCGCCGGAGGAACGTTTCTCCTTCGACCTGTTGGAGGAAGAGGGGGTCGCGGACCCCACGCTCCGCGAGCTCCTGCGGGCGATCAAGCGGGCGAAGGCCCCGTTCCTGTTGGGTGGACACACCCTGGTGTCCGGGGCGATCTACCTGGCGGTGGAGCTGGGGTGGAGGAGGGCCGATTGGGTGAAGGGGTTGGTCCGTTTGGAGGAGGACGATGAAGCGGAACTTGTTGAGATCAGGCCTCGCTGAGGTCGACCGCGCCCTCCAGGCCCTCATAGGGGCCGAGGAGCGGCGCCAGGAGGAGAAGATCATCCTCATCCCCTCGGAATCCCTCACCCCCCGCGCGGTGCGGGAGGCCCTGGGAAGCGTCTTCACATCGATCTATGCCGAGGGTTACCCCCGGGACGAGGACCTCCGGCTCCCGGAGGAGCGGATCCTGGATTTGGCCGAGCGACTGGCGTACAACCGCCGTTACGCCGACCGGCGGTTCTACAAGGGTACGGAGCTCGTGGACGTGGTGGAGGCGTTGGCGTGCCGGCGGGCGGCGGAATGCTTCGCCACCCCCGAGGTCCCCGCGGACGAGATCCACGTGAACGTCCAAGCTCTCTCCGGAGCCGCGGCCAATATGGCGATCTACGACGCGCTCCTCTCCCCCGGGGATACCATCATGGCCATGGAGCTCGCCCAGGGAGGACACCTCTCCCACGGGTCCCCCTTCCACCAATCCGGCCGCCGCTTCAACGTGGTGTCCTATGGGGTGGATCCCCGCACGGAGAGGCTCGACTACGACAGGATCATGGATCTCGCGGTGAAGCATAAGCCGAGGATGATCATCGCCGGTTACACCTCCTACCCCTGGGCTCCGGACTGGGCGGCCTTCCGCGAGATCGCCGACAAGGTGGGGGCCTATCTCTTCGCCGACATCGCCCACACCGCGGGGCTCGCCATCGCCGGGGTCTATCCCAACCCCATCGGCTACGCCGACGTCATTATGTTCACCACCCACAAGACCCTGTGCGGTCCCCGGGGCGCCGTCATTATGACCACCGACCCCGATATCGCCCGGGCGATCGATCTCGCCGTCTTCCCCGGGGCCCAGGGCGGCCCGCACGTGAACAAGTTCGCCGCCATCGCCGCCGCCTTTGCCCTGGCGAGGACCCCGGAGTTCCGGGAGCTACAGAGGAGGATCGTCGAGAACGCCAAATACCTCGCCGTCGCCCTCCAGAACGAAGGGCTGAAGCTCGCCTACGGGGGGACGGATACCCACCTCCTGGTGATCGACCTGCGGGCGATAAGGACCCCGAACGGGGAGACTATGTTGGGGGAGATCGCCGCCCGGGTCCTGGACCTGGTGGGCCTCGTGACCAACAAGAACACCATCCCCGGGGACACCTCCGCGGCCGATGCCCATGGGATCAGGATGGGGACCCCCTGGGTCACCGAGCGGGGGATGGGGAAGGAGGAGATGGAGGAGATCGCGGCCATCGTCGCCATGGTGCTAAAGGAGATCCGCCCCTTCACCTACCTCGGGGTCACGGGCCCCCTCTCCCGCGGGAAGCTCCCCCTCCCGGTCCTCGAGGAGGCCCGCGCCCGGGTCCGGGCCCTGGTGTCCCGGTTCGTGGAGGGGAAGGGGGAGAATCGGCCCTCCGGTGAGGGCGCGGTGGGGGCCGTCGCGTTCACGGTGCGGGGAAGGCGTGCCAAGTACCTCCTCC
>JAJRVI010000031.1 GCA_024277405.1 Fidelibacterota bacterium | reverse complement strand
CGCTCCTCTCATGGTCGAAACACACCTCCTCACCGTTCCTGACGCCCCAGAGCGGGCCCCTGGAGGCGCATGGCGTTCCCGGTGACGAGGAGCGAAGCCCCTACGTCACCGATGAGCACGGCCAACGCCAGGGACGCGAGCCCGGCGAACGCGAACCCCGCTACGACGAGCTTCAGCAGGATGGATACGGCGATGTTGGCCCGCACCACCCGCAACGCCCGCCGGCCCAGTCCCACGAGCTCGGGGACGCCGCGGAGGTCGTCCCGCATGAGCGCCACATCCCCGGCCTCGATGGCCGCGTCGGTCCCGATATCCCCCATGGCGATGCCCACATCCGCGGCGGCGAGGGCGGGGGCGTCGTTGATCCCATCCCCCACGAACGCCACCCCACCGCGTTCCCGCAGCCCCTCCACCAACGCGAGCTTCTCCTCGGGGAGGAGCTCGGCGTGCACCTCCCTGATGCCCAGGGCCTCCGCCACCCGTTGGGCCACGGGGGCCCGGTCACCGGTGAGGAGGACCGGCTCCACCCTCAGCTCCCGCAGGGCCGCGAGGGCCCACTTCGCTTCGGGCCGGAGCTCGTCAGAGAGGAGGATCGCCCCGATGGGCCTCTCGGGCTTCCCCACGAGGACCGCGCTCTTGCCCGAGGCCAGAAGCTCGCGGACGGCCGCGGGGAGCTCCCGGAAAAGCTCGGGCCGCCCCACCACGTACTCCTCGCCCCCGATCCGCCCCCTGACGCCGCGGCCGGGAAGGGCCTGGAAGTCCTCTATCTCCGGGAGGGAGTCGCTATCCTCCGCCAGCGCCCGGATGGCGCGGGCGATGGGATGCTCGCTCCCCCTCTCGAGGGCCGCCGCGATGCGGATGATCTCCCGGGGATCGGCGCCGTTCAGGGGGAGCACCTCCGCGCGGAGCTCCCCGGTGGTGAGGGTCCCGGTCTTGTCCAGGGCGAGGAACCTCACCCCCGCGATCGCCTCGAGGGCCGCGGCGCCCTTCACCAGGATCCCCCGCTTGGCGGCGGCCACCAACGCCGAGACCATGGCCACGGGGGTGGAGATGGCGAGGGCACAGGGGCAGGCGATGACGAGCAACATCAACGCGCGGAAGATCCATTCCCTCGCCGAGAGCCCCAGAAGCGTGGGGATGAGGGCCACCAGGACCGCGATCGCGACCACGGTGGGGGTGTAATAGCGGGCGAACCGATCGACGAACCGCTCCACCGGGGCCTTCCTGTGCTGAGCTTCCTCCACCAGCGCCGCGATCCGGGCCAGGGTGCTCTCCCCGGCCGGGCGGATGACGCGGATCTCCAGCGACCCGTCCTCGACCAGCGTCCCGGCGTAGACCGGGTCGCCCTCCTCCTTGGTGACCGGGGTCGATTCCCCGGTGATGGCGGCCTCGGAGACGCTGGATCGACCCCGGGCCACGACCCCATCGAGACCGATCGTCTCCCCGGGCCGCACGAGGATCACCTCGCCGGGGGAAACGGCCTCCACGGGGAGCTCGATCTCCCTGCCACCCCGCAACACGGTGACCCGCTTTGGGGCCCGATCCAGGAGGTCCCGGATGGAGCGCCGGGCCCGGGCGGCGGCCCGCTCCTCCAACCACTCGGCGAGCCCGAACAGGAACGCCAGGGCGGCGGCCTCGAACGTCTCCCCCAGGGCGAGGGCCCCCACGATGGCGATGGAGACGAGGAGGTCGATCCCCAAAAGCCGCTGCCGCAGCTCCGCGAACGCCCGCCGCACCACCGGGAACCCGCCCAACGCGGCCCCGATCCCGAACAGGATGGTCGAGAGGGAGACGCCAACGCCCCCCACCGCCTCCAAGGGGATGTCCCCGAGGAGGTAGGCGAGCCCCCCGCCGAGGAGGAAGAGGCCCGATGCCAGGGTCAGTCCCTCCTCGAGGTGATCGTGATCCTCGCCCTCCACGTGGGAGATCTGTCCCCCGATCGTCGTCACCACACGATCGAGCTCGGCGGCGTCGATGGAGGCGGGATCGTAGGTGACCCGGACCACCCCATCCAGGGTGCTCACCTCCACATCCGTCACGCCCTCCACCGCGGCCAGGCGTCGCTCGAGCTGCGCGGCACAGGTGGGGCAGTGGGGTGGGGTCACCCGCAACTCCCGCGTTTCCGGTTCGCGTACGTCTCCAGTACGACCCACAGGGATCACCATTCATGAACAGGTGCTTAATTGTTGGTAACTTTATAACACTGGCGGGCCCTTGGTTCAAGGGCACGGAGGGGGTAAAGTGAAGAGATCATGTACCACGCGCTCACGGAAAAGGAGGCGAAGCGGCTCCTCAAGAGGATGCCCGCGTCCGAGGCGGTGGCGCGGCTGGCCGAGACCTTCCGGGTGCTCTCCGATCCCACCCGGGTGAAGATCCTCTACCTCCTCTCCCAGGGGGAGCTATGCGTCCACGACCTCGCGGAACTCCTCGGGATAAGCCAGCCCGCGGCGTCGCATCATCTCCGCATCCTCAGGATGCAGGGGTTGGTGAAGACCCGGCGGGAGGGGAAGTCCATCTACTACTCCTTGGACGACGAGCACGTGGTGGAGCTGTTCCGCTGCGGCTACGACCACGTGCTCCACAAGGAAACCGGAGGCTGACTCAACCGGACGTGCGCCACGGTCCGACCGGGATCTCGGCCTCGATGAAGTCGGCGATCGCCTCGGGATCCGGGGGGAGAAGGCGCACCCCGTCCGGCACCACCACGGGCCGGGGGGAGACCACCGCCAACACCGGGATTCTCCCCGCGAGGGGTTCCCCCGTGCGGTATACCTCGATCTTGGGATAAGGACCCTCCTTGAATCCCTCGAGGATCACGATGTCCAGGTCGCCCAGGAACCGCCCCACGAACTCATCGATCCCCAGGCCTCCGTGATCCCAGAACAGGGCCCCGTGACGGTCCGAATAGAGGAGGACCCGTTCGGCCCCGGCGGCGCGGTGGCGATGGGTATCGGTGCCGGGCGCATCGGGCTCCACCTCGGGCGAGACGTGCTTCGCCGTGCCCACCCGGTACCCGCGTGCCCGGAGGACGGGGATCAATCCACATATGAGCCGGGTCTTGCCCGACCCCTTATGTCCCACGAACGCCACCACCTTCATCCCGTTATCCCCCCCGGCGTTCCGCGAGCTCCTCGAGCCCGAGCTCGCGGAGCTTCTCAGGCGTGGGGCCCCGCTCGTCCCAACCGCGCAGCCGATAGTAGGCGTCGATCTCCTCCTGGAACGCCCGTTCGGGGATGGGGCGGCCCGCGGACTTCCCCCGGGGGAGGGGTTCGTGGAGGCGCCGGGGGAGCCGATCGTGCTCCCGCCTATAGCCCACGAGCCCGGAGTAGAACCGCAACAGGTTGAAGTTCCGCTCCCCGATCCGGAGCATCTCCTCCGGGCCGAGCTCCATCCCGGTTGCGTGGCGGAGGGCCTCCCGGATCCGGGGGAAGTTGTAATTGGGCCCCGTCTCCCGGGTGACGAATATGCACAGGACGAGCGAGTTCGTGAAGGAGCGGAGGTCCTCGTACAATTTCACCAGGGGGGCCTTGCCCTTCAGGGCGAAGCGGTCCATCCCCTGGGTCACCCCCAGCTCGGGGGTAGGGGCATCGCCCTCGATCATGGTGTCGTGCATCCCCTCGAGGTGTGTCGCCCCCCGGGGGCTCACGGCGTAGGAGATCCCGAGGCCCACCTTGCCCCGGGGCTCGTGCATGGGCACCTCCACTCCCTTGACCGTGACGACGAAATCCGCGCCGATCCGCTCGGCGAAGCACTCGGTCCCCGCGGCGATCTCATCCCCCAGGCCTTCCCGGTTCGCGATCCGCTCAACCCAGGTGACCACCGCCTCAGGATCGCCCCATGGGACCCTTTCGGCGATCAGGCCCCGCTCCGAGGCCTCCATCAGGGTGGCGATGGCCACCCCCACGGAAATGGTATCGAGCCCGTAGGCGTTGCAGAGCTGGTTCGCGAGGGCGATCGCGGGGAGATCGGAGCACTTGCACAGGGAGCCGAAGGCCGCCAGGGTCTCGTACTCCGGCCCCCCGTAACGCGGCTCCACTTCCCGGCCGCGGAACTCGGTCCTCACCACCCGCTTGCACCGCACGGGGCAACCGGCGCAGGTATCCCGGTCCACCAGGATCGTCTCCGCCATCCGCTCTCCCCCGATCTCCTTGGCCGCGTCGAAGACCCCGTCGCGGAAGTTCTCCGTGGGGAGGATCCCCATCTCCGAGAGCCATGTCAGGCCCCGGGCGGTGCCGAGCTCCCCGAACCGCACGGTGCCCGCGTCCTCCATGAGGGTGCGGGCGAACTCCGCCCTGGCGCGCATGAATCCGTCGGGGTCGGCGAGCTCCTTCTCCCGGTGGCCCCTGACCACCACCGCCTTGAGGCGCTTGGCCCCCATCACCGCCCCGAGGCCGGGCCGGCCGGCGGCCCGGGTCCCGTCGTGGATGATGCACGCCTGGATCACCCGCTTCTCCCCCGCCGGGCCGATACAGGCCACGCGCGCCCCGGGGTGTCTCCTGCGGAGCTCCTCGTCCACCTCCCCGGTGGGCTTCCCCCAGAGTTCATCGGCCTCCCGGAGCTCCGCCCACCCCCCGTAGAGGAGGAGGTAGACGGGCCGCGGGGCCTCCCCGCGGATGATGATCCCGTCGTAGCCGGAGCGGCCGAGCTCATGGGCGAAGAACCCTCCGGCGTAGGAATCGGAGATGGAGTTCGTCTTGGGGGATTTGGCCGCCACCACGTGGCGGCCCGCCCCCGCCACCCCGGTGCCCTGGAGGGGACCGGTGGCGAAGATGAGGGCGTTCTCCGGGCCCAGGGGATCCGCCGCAGGGGGGACCAGTTCCAGAAGCAGCCTGGCCGCGATCCCCCGCCCCCCGAGGTGCAACCGGTACCACCCTTCCGGGATCTCCCGTTCCCGGACGTCCCCGGTCGTGAGATCCACTTCCAGATACCTTCCCCAAATCCCCTTCATTCGCCCTCCCTTGTTTCGGCGTGACCGCAAGGGTAGTTTAAGGGGGACCATGGGGGAAAGGAAGATCGTGGCCCGCAACCGGAAGGCCAGACGCGACTACGAGGTCGAGGAGACTTACGAGGCGGGGATCGTCCTCACCGGATCGGAGGTGAAATCCCTGCGGGCGGGGAGGGTCTCCCTGGACGGGGCCTACGCCAAGGTGGTGGACGGGGAGGTCTTCCTCTACGACATGCACATCGCCCCATACGACAAGAGCTCCACCCACACCGGACACGACCCCGAGCGCCCGCGCAAGCTCCTGCTGAAGAAAAGGGAGATCGCGCGTTTGGCCGGGAAGGTGGCCACGGCCGGCTACACCCTGGTCCCCCTTTCCCTCTACTTCAACGAGCGGGGGTACGCCAAGGTGGAGCTGGCGGTGGCCCGGGGCCGCACCAAGGCGGACAAGCGCCGCAAGCTCATCGAGGAGGAGGAGGAACGCCGCGCCCGCGAGGCGATGAAACGCTACCGGTTCTAGCCTCAAGCCGGTTCCGAGCCGATCATTCCGATCGGGCAAAAGCCGCTTCGTAAAAAGGCGAATCGGAACATCGGTGGGGGAAGGGATAAGATGTCCCGGCGTGAAGCCCCATCCCGATCACTCGCCGATGATGAGTTCCACCCGGCTCCCCCGCTCGTCATCGGGGGGGTGGACCAGAAGCTTGTGGGGGATCCCCCGGCGCAAGGTCTCCACGTGGGTGATGATCCCCACCTTGAGCCCCTCGTCCACGAGGCGATACAGGAGCTCGAGCACCACCCGCACCGACTCCTCGTCCAAGCTGCCGAAGCCCTCATCGATAAAAAAGAACTCGATGGGGGGGGCGCCGCCGCGGCGGCCGAGTTGGATCGCCTCGGAGAGGGCCAGGGCGAGGGAGAGCGATACCAGGAAGGTCTCGCCCCCCGAGAGGGTGTGGGGGGGACGGGTCGCACCCCCGTTGCGGTAATCGACCACCACGAGTTCCGTTCCCTCCCCCTGCAGCACGTAGCGGCCCTGGCTGAGTTGGGCGGTGTATTGGGAGACGGGGGCGCGGATCCGCTCGAACTGGCTTCTCACCAAAAATTCCAGGAACGCCTTCCCCCGCAGGAGCGCCTCCAACTCATCCCGCAGGCGGAGCTCCCCAGCGAGCCCGCGGGCCCTCTCCTCCAACTCCCGCCTGCGCGCGAGCCTCTCTCGGAACCCCTGTATCCTCTCCTGGAGGGCCCCGAGCTCCTGCCGCAGGGCCTCGTACGCGCTCCTTTTCTCCCGGTACCTGGCGATGGCCTCCTCGGCATCCTCCGTGGTCCGCACCGAAAGCGCCGATAGGCGGGCGCGATGGGCCTCGATCCGCCGGCCCACCTCCTGGGCCTCCTCCAGGAGCTCGCGTTCGGCCCGGGTGAGGGCGAGGGACCTCGCCTCCTCCACGGTGATCCCCGTTTCGGAGAGGAGGAGGGCCAGGCGCTCCTCCGCCTCGCCGAGCCCCCGGGAAAGCTCGTCCACCTGGCCCCGGAGACCGGAGACCGCGGCCACCAGCTCCGCTTCCCTCCGTTCCAGCTCCTCCAGGCTCCTCTCGATGACCCGCCTCTCCTCCTGGAGCTTCTTGAGACGTGAATCGATGAGGCGGCGATATTCCGCGAGGATGCCTCCCTCGAGCGGCCGGTACATCTCCCCGAGCCCCTCCACGATCCGCCTCCAGGTCCGATCGAGATGTGCCAGCTCTCGACGGGTCTCGGCGAGGTCACGCTCGATCTCCCCCCGTTTCACGTGGGCCTCCCAACGCGGAAGCCCCGCGGCTAGCTCGTCCCAGGGGAGCGCGGACACCGGGGCGGGCACCCCCCGCCGCAGGCCGTCCAGCTCGGCCTCCAGCCTCCCGAGCTCCCCGCGAAGGGCCGCGAGTCTCTCCCGCTTCGCCCCCAGCAGCTCTTCCTGGAGGTGGACCTCGGTGCGGGCCACCGCCACGCCCTCCCGGAGCGCGCGTACCTCCTCCCGCAGGCGGGAAACGGCCCCCTCCTCGGCCGCGGGGTCGACGCCCTCGGGGAGGCTCGCGGGGGCGGGGTGCTCGGTGGATCCACAGACCGGGCAGGGGGCGCCTTCCTCCAGTTCCCGGGCGAGCTCTGCGGCGAGGGACGCGCGCCTGACCTCCTCCAGGGCCCGCTCCCGCTCCGACAGCGCCCGCTCCCGTTCCCGCAACGTGGCCTCGCGGTCCGCGCATTTCCCCCGGAGCTCGGTCAATTTCGCCTCCGCGGCCGAGATCTCCCCCTCCAGTTCCCCGATCTGACGGCAGAGCTCCTCCCGGCGCGCGAGGAGGATCCGGGCGCGCCCGACGAGCTCCGCCAGGGGGGCGAGTTCCTCCGCGGGGAACGGGGGCGCTTCCGCCGCCCCCACCCGGGCCCGCTCCGCCATCAACCGCCGTTCCCTCTCCCGGAGCGCCTCCACGCGTTCGGGGACGATCCCGGAGATCTCGCCCCTCAGTTCCCGCAGCAACGCCTCCCGCTTCCCCAGCGAGTCGAGCCTCCTCCGGGCCTCCTGTGTGAACAGCGCCTTTCGACGCCGATGGTCCCTCAAGGCCTCTTCCTGTGCGGAGAGCTCCCGACGTGCCTCCTCGAGTGCCCGGGCGCGTCGCTCGCGGACCTCCGCCGCGGCCGCCACCTCCCGTGCCCGATCCGCGAGGCGGAGACGCTCCCCCAGCTCCGCCACGGCCTCCGGGGACCACCTCCTGCCCACCAGCTCGGCGAACCGCGCTTCGAACGCCTCCACCTCCGCCGCGACGCGGAGGAGTTCCTCCGCGTCGCGGCGCGCTCCCTCGAGTCCCGCGAGTTCCTCCTCCAGGAGCCGGGCCCGCGCCTGGAGGGAGAGGAGCCCGGCCTCCGCCTCCCTCAACGCCCCCTCGGTGAACGGCTCGAGGGAGGCCAGCTCCGCGGCCAGCGCCCCATATTCGGCCGCGAGCCTCCCCCTGGACTCCCGTACCGCCCGGTACAGAGGCTCCCCGAACCGCTCCAGCCTGAAGATCTCGGCTAGGAGGCCCCGCCGCTCGGCGGGCTTCAACCGCAGGAACCGGGCGAACTTTCCCTGGGGGAGGAAGACGGCCGTCACGAACTGCTCGAACGAGAGCCCCAGGAGCTCCTCGACGGCGCGGTCGAGCCTGCGGACCCCCTCTAGGGGGAGACGTCTCCCGTCGCGTTCCAGGTAGAAATCGGCGCTTACGAGCCCCGTGCGCCGCCGCTCCAGCTTCCGGTAAACCTCGAAGACCTGGTCCCCCAGGGCGAAGCGGAACCTGGCCCAAAGAGACTCCGCCCCGCTCGAGAGGGAATCCGCGAGGGAGGTGGACCGATCGATCCTCCCGAACAGGGCGAACGTGATGGCATCGAGGATGGTGGACTTCCCCGCCCCGGTGGGGCCGAAGATACCGAAGAAGCCCGCGCTCGTGAGGCGCTCGAAGTCGATGTCCACCGGGTCGCGGTAGGAGTGAAGCCCCTGGAACTCGAGCCTAAGCGGCCTCACCGGCGGCCACCTCCCGGAAGTGCTCGAGGAAGGCCTCCACCAGCTCCGCTGGCGGCTCGCGCCCCCGTGCGCGGCGGTAGAAATCGCGGAAGAGTTCGGCCGGATCCTCGAGCGAGGGGCCTTCCCCGAGGTCGGGCGAGAGCTCCACCGTTCCGGGGACGTGGAAGTTCACCCCTGCGAAATGGGGGAAGGCCCGCTGCAGTTTCCCCAGGTCCTCCCGGGAGACCTCGGCCCCCGCGGGGAGCCAGAGCTGCACCCATGCGTCCCGGAGCTCCTCCGCCCGGGCCAGGGCCTCGTCCACCGATCCGGCCTCCAGCCGCACGAGCTCCATCCCCCCGCCGATCTCCACGAACTCCCACCTCCCGTCCTCCCATAGCCACCCGCCTCGGGGGACGTGGGGATCCCCGAAATCGAACGCGAGCGGGGCTCCGGCGTAGCGCCAGATCCCCTCGCCGTGGGGGAGGTGCAGGTGGCCGAGGAACGCGGCCCGGTACCCCGAGAGCGCCTCCCGGGGGAGGAGGTACGCGTCCCCGAGGACGTCGAGCACATCCTCCCGGTCCTCGGGGGCGAACAAGCCCCGTCGCACGTAGAGGTGCCCCACGAGGACGGTGTTCGCGCGCGCGGGGACCTGTGCCCGCAGGGCCGCGAAGGCCTCGGGGAAGGGGGTGCCGGGATCCAGCGAGAGGTCCCCAGCCTCGCGCAGCCGCGGAAATGAGGGAAAGGGAACGAGGTGGACGAGGAGGTCCGCCCCCCGCTGGGGGAAGGCGAGGTGGATCCAGCCCGGGCCCTCCTCGAGCACGGCGAAGCCCGCGGTGCGCCGGAGGGCCCTGGGCACGACCCCGGGGTAGGCGGCGACGATGATCCCCTGGGGGATCATGAGGGACCGGGGGGCTCGGAGGCGTTCGGGGCTATCGTGGTTCCCGGCGACGACCAGCACCGCCCTGGCCCCGTCCTCGGAGAGCTCGCTGAGGGTTTCGAAGTAAAGCTCCTCGGCCGCCGCGGGGGGGGTGTAGGGCTCGAAGATGTCCCCGGCGATCACCACCAGATCCACGTCCAGGTGCCGGACCTCGCGTACCAGGTTCTCCAGGAACCGGCGCTGCTCGGGGAGGCGGGGCTTGCGGTAGAGGGTCTTGCCCAGGTGCCAATCGGCGGTGTGGAATACCCGGACCCCCATCGCTAGTAGCGGATGTGGAACCCGGAGAACTCGCCGGTGGGGTTCTGCCAACGTACCTCCACCCGTTCCACCCGCGCCAGGGGAGGCCCCTGGTGACACCACTCGATCAGCCTGCGCAGCGCCTCCTCCTCGCCCTCGGCCACCACCTCCACCCGGCCATCGGGGAGGTTCCTCACGTATCCCGCGAGGCCCAACCGTTGGGCCACCTCCTGGGCGTTGGCGCGGAAGAAGACCCCTTGGACGCGGCCGGATATCAACATATGTACCCTCCGCGTCATGTCCCCTCCTTCACCCCAGGAGCTCCACCGCCCGCCGCAAAAATCCCACCACGAGCCTGACCGTGGCCTCGAGATCGGAGAGGGAGAGGAGAGAGACCGGGGAATGGATGTAACGGCAGGGGACGGATACGACGCCGGCGAGGGTCCCGCCGCGTTCCAGGTGGATCGCGCCGGCATCGGTCCCCCCGTAGGCGGGGAGCTTGTACTGGAACGGAATCCCTTCCGCCCGGGCGATGTCCTCCAGGAACTCCACCATCCGCGGGCGCACCACGATGGAGCGATCGGCCACGGTGATGGCCGGGCCCTTCCCGATGCGGGTGGGCTGTTTCGCCTCCGGGATCCCGGGGACATCTGCCCCCACGGTCCCCTCCAGGGCCAGGGCCACCTGGGGGGCGATGCGGTAGGCGGCGGCCTTGGCCCCGCGGAGCCCGAGCTCTTCTCCCACGGCGAAGTTCACCACGAGCCTGTATGGGAGCCGCTCACCGGCGGTGAGCCTCAGCGCCTCCAGGGCCACGAGACAGCCGGCTCGGTCGTCGAAGGCCTTCCCCGTGGCGTATCCCTGGCGCAGGAGCTCACAGGGGTAGTGGATGGTGAGGGGGGAGCCGATCGTTATCCCCATCCCCTCCACTTCCTCATGGCTTTTCGCCCCCACGTCCACGAAGAGCTCATCCAGGGGGACGGTCCTCTTGCGCTCCTCCTGGGACAGGATGTGTGGCGGGGTGGCCCCGATGATGCAGTTAACCTTGCGGCCATCCCGGGCGCGGATCACCACTCGATGTCCGAGGAGCAGGCGCTCGTCCCATCCTCCCACGGGGGAGATCCTGAGGAACCCGTCCTTCTCGACCCAGCGCACGAGGAACCCCACCTCGTCCATGTGGGCGTCCAACATCACCACCGGGCCATCTCCTCGCGAGCAGATCAGGTTCCCCAGTGGATCGACCTCACACGAGTCCACGTATGGAGCGGCCAACTCGCGGATCACTTCCCGCACCTCGTCCTCGTGGCCGGCCACGCCGAACGCATCCGAAAGCCGTTTGAGCTTAGCAAAGAGGTCCATGACACCCCTTTCCGCCGTACCCGGTGATAAAACGGAGTTCACCCCGGAACTTTAGCGGCAAAGGCACTGGCGGTCGAGGAGGGGAAGCGCCGGGGCAAAAATTTTGGCTCCCGGGGGAGGACTCGAACCTCCAACCCGCCGGTTAACAGCCGGCTGCTCTGCCTGTTGAGCTACCCGGGAACCACCATCATATCTTAGCGATGTCCAAATCCGCGGTCAACCCGCGGCCCCGGGGTCCACCGCCCCAGTGGCGTCCCCGCGGACCCGGTATCATTATCGTGCGCACTATGACGGGCGGGAGGTTCGCGCGACAGGAAATCCTGCCGGAGCTCGGTCCCGGGGCACAGCGGCGCCTCGGGGAGGCCCGGGTATTGGTGGTGGGCTGCGGGGCCCTGGGCTCCCACACCGCCGCGGCCCTCCTGCGGGCCGGGGTGCGTCGGCTCATCCTCGTGGATCGGGATATCCTCGAACTCCACAACCTCCACCGCGTGGCCCTCTACACAGAATCCGATGTGGGGCGCCCCAAGGCCGAGGCCCTGGCGGGGAGGCTCCGGGCGGTCGACGGCGAGGCGGAAATCGAGGTCCACGTCGCCCACTTCGGCCCCCACGAGGCCGAGGAGCTCGTCCCCCGGGTCGACCTCGTGGTGGACGGCCTCGACAACATGGAGTCCCGCTACCTCCTCAACGACGCCTGCCTCAAACACGGGGTCCCCTGGATCTACACCGCGGTCCTGGGGACGGCGGGGATGATGATGCCCATCGTGCCCGGGGAAGGGCCGTGCCTGCGGTGTCTGTTCCCGAGCCCCCCGCCCCCGGGGACCCTCCCCACCTGCGCCACCCACGGGATCCTGGGCCCGGTTCCCAAGGCCTTAGGCGCGCTCCAGGCGGCCGTCGCCGTCCGGCTCCTCGTGAACGATGGGGGCCTTGTGGGACGGCTCTTCCAGTTCGACCTCTGGGGAATGGAGTTCCGAGAGCTCTCCGTCCCCCGGCGCGGAGACTGCCCCGCCTGCGCGCGGGGCGAGTACGAATTCCTACGGGAGGGCTCCCGCACCGTGACCCTCTGCGGGGACGCGGTCCACATCCTCCCCCGGTCGCGGGAACCGGTGGACCTCGGGGAGCTCGCCCGGAGGCTCGCGGGCCTGGGGAAGGTCCGCCGGGGCCAAGGGGTGCTCTTCTTCGACGTGGACGGCGCCTCCTTCACCGTGTTCCCCGACGGGCGCGCCATCGTCAAGGGGGTGAAGGATCCCGCCCGTGCCCAAGCCCTCTACGACCAGTACATCGCCCGCTGAGCTTTCAACGCCCGTTGTCCCCGGCTTCCTCGGCGTCCCGTTCCTCGGGGGGTTTCTTCTTGCGGCGGAGGCGGACCCAGGTGCGCTGGCCCCGTTGGGCCTCGAACTCCACCGGCTCGTGGAACTTCCGCGCCCCCCCCAGCTCCCAGACGTAGAGCTTCTCCCCCTTGGCGTATTCCCGGAGGAAGCGCTCGTCGGCCAGGTGCCTGTCGGGGTGCTCCCGGAGCTCCTCCAGGGTGAACGGCCCCTTGGTCCCCAGGATCTCCACCGTGCCGATCACCTTGTCCCCGCTCACCACCCCCACCCGCCCACGGACCGAGGTGGGGTAGCGCCGCACCTCCCACCGCTTCTTCCCCTCCACGATGTAGGTGGCGTAGGGCTCTTTGACGCGAAAGCCCTTGTCGGGCAGCTCGTCGGCCCGGAAGAGGGTCCCGTAGCCCACCATGTAGAGGACGTCGGGCTCCAGGGCATTGAGGACCTCCCGCCGATGGGTGACGAGGACCAACGTGATCCCCTTCTCCCGCGCCAGCTGCGACATCCGCCGCGCCACGCGCCTCGCGGTGGCGGGGTCGAGGTGTGCCCCGAACTCGTCGACGAGAAGCACGTTCGGCCGGTGGGCCAGGGCCCAGGCGATCTTCGCCCGCTCCCGCTGCCCCGTGGATAGTTCCCGGTACCGCGCCCGGTAGAGCACCGCGTCGGAGATCCCGGCGTAGTTCAGGATCTCGATGGCCAACGCCTCATCGCGGCAGATGCGGTAGATGGCCTCGATCACCGGCTCGCCCCCGAACCCGGGCTCCGCCTCCCCGGGGATGAGGAGCCCCGGCCGGGCGTTATCCGGGAGCTCCCACTCGCCGGAGTCGGGGAGGTATAAGGGATCGTCGCTCCCCGTGAGCAGCCCCCACAGGATCCGCAGGAGGGTGGTCTTCCCGCTCCCCGAGGCCCCCACGATGGCAGTGACCTTCCCCGGCGGGATCTCCAACTCCCCGTTCTTGATCACGTACCGCTGGATCAGCCGCTCCCGCACCCCGAAGGCCTCCAGGGCCCGCCGCACCGGCTCGGAGAGGGCCTCCAGGGAGAGTTCATTGGCATAGGACTTGAACAGCTTCCTCAACCGGATGGGCCGGGACAGGGGCTCCACGGGCGCGAACCGGGGCCGGTAGAGCTTCCCCCCGTGCCCTCTGGCCACGGGATCGGCTTTCAAAAAATCCTCGATGGCCGTCCGGGCACGATCGCTCAGGGGTAGGTAGAGTACGGGGCGGCCGGAACCGGTATCCCAGAGGTATACGAAGCCCGCCTTCTCCATGAACGGGTTGTAGCGGGCCATCATGGCGATGGTCTCCAGCGCCTCCTTGGGGCAGCGCATGTCCGGGACCCACCGGGCCCCCATCCACTCCACCAGGGCCCGGACGGCGAGCTGTCCCAGGCCGTCCACGCGGTAGTCGGGGTGGACCACCACCCTGGCGAGGCGGGCCACGGGAGATCTCGCCTCCCGCAGGGCCCGGCCCTGGAGCTCCCACCACTCCTCCGGGGTCTCCGCGCCCCGGGCGGCGAAGGGCCTCGCGAACCAACCCGGGGGGAAGACCCTGCGGCGGATGTCCCGCTCGATCCTCCCGTCGGGGAGGCGGCGGTTCATGGCCGGGATCGGGGGATCCACCCGCACGTACCCCACGTACTGGGGCTCGTACGGCTCCCGCTCCAGAAGCTCCAACACCAGGAACCGGGAGGCGCGGGTGGCGCTTTTCAGGTCGTGGAACCGCATCGGGGCGCCACAGCCCGGGCAGCGGGGCCGGGCGTTGGCCTCCTCGTACCGATCACACGCCTCGCAGTGCCACAGGGCCAAAAGCTCCTCGTCGGAGGCGTAGTGGTACTGCTCGAGCTCCACGATGGCCTCGTAGTCCCGCTCGTACCGGGCCTCCCGGGCCCGGATCCGGTAGGAGTAGAGCGCCTCCCCGGAGAGGGGCGAGGCCCGCTCCAGAGTGAATTCCCGCTCGAACAGGGGCCAGATGAGCACAGACCCTTTCAGCTCGTAGTCGTCGAAGCCTATCTCCGCCTCGCGGGAAAGGAAGAGTTCGTATTCTCCCCCTTCCTCGAGCCATTGGGCCACGGTCCCCGTCATGGGGAGCCGGTACTCCGTGCCGTCCCCGGCGCGCACCACCGCGAACCCCAGGTAGCGGTACGTGGGCCGCTTGAGCTCCGTCCGGATCAGCTTCACCTTCATCGCCGCCTCCTCGGGGATTATCACACCGTTTCCGTTATGATTTCACGGGTGTCCACGATGGGAGTGGGGGAGATCATGTTGAAGCTCGTGGTGGCGGCGGCCCTCGGGGGCCTCATCGGGTTGGAGCGGGAGACCCACGGGCGCCCTGCGGGGCTCCGCACCAACATCCTTGTCTGCGTTGGGGCGGCGTTGGTGATGGCCGTGGCCAGGACGGCGAGCTCCGGGGTGGTGGATCCCGGCCGAGCCATGGCCGGCGTGGTGACGGGGATCGGGTTCCTCGGGGCGGGGGCGATCATCAAGATGGGAAACATCGTGCGGGGCCTCACCACGGCGGCCTGCATCTGGCTCGTGGCCGCCCTGGGGATCGCCGTGGGGCAGGGGCTGTTCGTCCTCGCCGCCATCACCACCGGGGTGGCGCTGTTCGTGCTCGTGGTGATCGACAAGCTCAGCCGCGCCATCCCCGCCGTCACCTACCACACCGTGACCGTGGTGGCCGATGCCCCGGACTTCACCGAACTGTCCGTGGCCTGCCGCGAGCGGATCGAGGAGAAGGGGGTGAGGGTCCTGGCGGCGGAGGTCAAGGGAAGGGCCGACGGGTCCACGGAGCTCGTCTACCACGTGCGCGTGAAGGGGAAGGCGGGGGTGGAGAAATTGGTGAAGGATCTCCTCGCCCTCCCCCACGTCCGCTCCGCCTCCTGGGAGGACTTCCGCGGCTGATCCCGGGTCGTCCCCCGTTCCCACGTCCAACTTGACCCAGAGCATGGGGCGGGAATAAAATCCCAGGCGCAAGAAAAAGAAAGAAAAGGCAAAAATAAGCAATGGGAGAAAAGTACGTGGGGGCCATCGACCTCGGGACCACCGGGGTAAGGTTCGTCCTATTCGATTCCACGGCGCGGGAGGTCGCCTCCGCTTACCGGGAGCTCCCCCTTTCCACCCCCCGCCCTGGTTGGGTGGAACAGGACCCGGACCTCATGTTCCGCCTCGCCCTGGAGGTCGCCCGGGAGGCGATCGCCCGCGCCGGGATCCGCCCCGGGGATATCGCCGCCATGGGGATCACTGTCCAGCGGGAGACCTCTATCGTCTGGGACCGGGAGACGGGGAAGGCCCTGCATCCAGCCATCGTGTGGCAGGACCGTCGCACCGCCCCCCGCTGCGACGGGCTCCGCCGCGCCCACGCCGAGCTCATCCGGGACCGCACCGGCCTTCCCCCCGACCCCTACTTCTCCGCCACCAAGCTCGAGTGGCTCCTCCGGAACGTTCCCGGCCTCGCCGAGAGGGCAGGCAGGGGGGAGGTGGCCTTCGGCACCGTGGACTCCTGGCTCCTCTTCCGCCTCTGCGGCGTCCACGCCACCGACCCCACCAACGCCTCCCGCACCATGCTCTTCGACATCCGCCGCCTCGCCTGGGATGCGGAACTTCTCGCGCTCTTTTCAGTCCCGGCGGAGATCCTCCCCGAGGTCCGCCCCAGCCTCTCGGAGTTCGGGGCCACGAAAGGGGGGCTCGTGGGGGCGGAGATCCCGGTGACCGGGGTGTTGGGGGACCAGCAGGCGGCCCTCTTCGGGCAGGGCGCCCTCTCCGAGGGCGGGGCCAAGGTCACCTGGGGCACCGGCGCGTTCCTTCTCTTGAACACCGGGGATCGCCCCGTTCCCTCCCGCCACGGCCTCCTCACCACCGTGGCCTACGCCGCTGGGGACCGGGTCGCCTACGCCCTGGAGGGCTCCGTCTTCGTGGCCGGGG
>JAJRVI010000030.1 GCA_024277405.1 Fidelibacterota bacterium | reverse complement strand
GTCCTCCTGCACCAGACGGTGGTGGGGGAAGAGGCCCTTCTCCAGCTGGAGATGGCCGGGGATTATCCCGACGTGGTGGTGGTTTGCGTGGGAGGGGGGTCCAACTTCGCGGGATTGATGCTCCCCTTCCTCCGTGACGCCAAGGCCCGCGGGAGGAAGGTGGAGTTCGTGGCCGTAGAGCCCGTTGCCTGTCCCACCATCACCCGGGGCGAGATCCGCTACGACTACGGGGATACGGCGGAGATGACGCCCCTTCTGCGGATGCACACGTTGGGCCACGAGTTCGTCCCCCCTCCCATCCACGCCGGAGGGCTCCGCTATCACGGGGTGGCCCCCATCGTCACGAAACTGGTGGAGGAGGGGATAGTACGGGCGGTGGCCTTGGACCAGGTGCACGTGTTCGAGGGTGCGGTCCTCTTCGCCCAGGCCGAGGGCATCGTCCCCGCCCCCGAGTCGGCCCACGCGGTGCGCGCGGCCATCGACATCGCCCGCGATTGCCGCGAGCGGGGGGAGGAGAAGGTGATCCTCATCGGCCTCTCCGGCCACGGCCACTTCGACATGTCCGCCTACGCCGACTACCTCGCGGGAAAGCTCGTGAGCACCTTGTCCCTTTAGCCCCCGGCGAGCGCCGGCTCGACCGTGGAAAGGCCCTCCCCCGGGGAGGGCTTTTCTCATGTGGACAATTTTCGTATATAAGCTAAGTGAGCATTCTTTTCAGGGGGTGGTTTCGTGTCGCGGACCGGATGGCTGTTGGTGCTGTTGGCCGTGGGGGCATTGCCCCTATCGGCCGCTGAGCCCCTCACCTTCCGGGTGGGGTGGGAAGCGGAGATCCCCAGCCTCAATCCCGCCACCAACTGGGCCGAGGAAGGCGGTTTCGTCATCGACCTCATGTTCGATAGTTTCTACGAATTGAACGAGAAATCCGAGCCCGTGCCTCTGTTGGTGGTGGACGAGAAGATCTCGGATGACCTTCTCACCTGGGATCTCACCATCGCCCAGGGAGTGACCTGGCACGATGGGAAACCCCTTACCGCTGATGATGTGGTCTACAACCTGAAGGCTCTCCTCAAGACCATGCCCCCCATGCTGCGTGCGAACCTCGAGTTCATCGATTCGGTGGAGAAAACCGGGGAGTATTCCTTCAGGCTCCATATGAAATATGCGCAGCCCGAAAGGTTGACCAAGGTGCTCCTCGCCGACGACCCGCTGGTCTTCCTCCCCCCGCACCTGATGCCCCCGGTGGAGGAGATCACCCTCCAGGACATCCTCGATTACAAACCGGAGATCGGTTTCGGTCCCTTCAAGCTGGTGGAATGGAAGAAGGATCAACACGTGATCCTCGAGGCCTACGAAAACTACTGGGGTAAGAAGCCCTACATCGACCGTCTGATCTTCAAGCGCTACGATTCCGAGACGGCCACCGTGGAGGCACTGCTCGCCGGCGAGGTGGATCTGGTCTTCGAGATCACCGCCATGACGCTGGTGCCGCGGATAAAGAGGGCCAAGGGGTTCGATGTCTCGGCCACCAAATCGCAATGGCTCCACGACGTCATCTTCAATCTCGCGGATTGGAACGAGAACATCCGCCCCGCGATCCTCCAGCCGGAGGTGCGCCGCGCCCTGGCCCACTGCATCGACGTGGAGAAGATCATCAAGCTCGTGTGGCTCGGATACGCTCAGCCCACCCCCACAATCCTCCCCAACGCCGGGCCGTATCCCCCGTTCCTCAATACCGATATCGAGTACTACGAGTTCGACCCCGAGAAGGCCGCGCGGATCCTGGAGGAGAACGGGTGGATCGACCGTGACGGCGACGGCATCAGGGAGAAGACGCTGACCTACACCATCCGTCCCCTGAAACTCGAGGACGGCAAGCACGTGGTCGCGCCCGATGGGCACCTGGAACGGGTCCCCCCTGACCAGTGGATCGTGAAGACGGAGACGGTAAAACTCGATTTCGAGGTGTGGATCGAGACCTCTTACTCAGTGCTGCTCCGGGTTTTCGAGATCATCAAGGAGGACGCCGCGAAGGCGGGGATCCGTCTGCGTCCCACGGTGATGGAGGGCGCCAAGATGTACGACCAGATCTGGGGTGAGGATGGATATCGCGCCGATTTCGACATCCTCGGTTGGGGATGGAACATCGGCGCCGATCCCACCTTCATCCTGGAGTGGCTCTCGGCGTATCAGATAGGCGGCTGGAGCGATAGCAACTACCACAATCCCGAGTTCACCGGGCTTTACCTCCTGCAGAAAAAGACCCTGGATCAGGCGAAGCGGGCGGAGATCATCCGCCGGGTGCAGGAACTCGTGCACAAGGACCTGCCCTATATCATCTTGTACTGGCCCGATAAGCTGGACGGCTACTCCAAGGCGTGGACGGGATACGTCCAGCAGGATCTCGTGGGGCTCTGCAACCGCATGACGTTCCTCTCGGTGAGGCCGGCGGGGTGAGGGCGGAGAAGGGGCCGGGCGCGTAGGTGCCCGGCCCCTTTTAGTGCCTTTAACCCGGGGAGATGCGATACCTCCTGCGGCGGCTCGCCGAATCGCTGGTCACGGTGGTGTTGATCCTCACGGTGACCTTCTTCCTCTTCCGGGTGATCCCCGGGGATCCCGCCCGGATCCTCATCCGGGGCCCCGGGATCACCCGCGAGGTGATCGAGCACTACGAACGCCTCTTCGGCCTCGACAAACCGCTTATAGTTCAATTCGGCCTTTTCGTGCGCGAGACGTTTCGGGGGAACCTGGGCATCTCCTTCGCTTATAAGATCCCGGTGTTGGAGCTCCTAGTCGAACGGATGGGCAATACCCTGATACTCCTCGTCCCCGCCACGGCGCTTTCCATCCTCCTCGGGCTCTTCCTGGGGGTGTTGGCGGCGTGGAAACGGGGGCGCCCCCTGGACTTCGCCTTACAGGTCTTCTCTTTGGGATTCTGGTCCATTCCCACCTTCTGGTTGGGGATGATCCTGATAATGCTTTTCGGGAGGACCTTTTCCACTGGAGGAATGATCACCCCGGGCGTCGAACACGGCTCCCTGTGGTCCTACTTTGCCGACCTGGGCAAGCACATGTTCCTCCCGGCGCTGACCCTGGTCCTCATCATGCACGGGCAGTACTTCATGATCATGCGCAGCCAATTGGCGGAGGAGCTCACGGAACCTTATACCCGGACGGCGAAAGCGAAGGGATTGAGGGCGGGCCGTATCCTCCGGGCCCATGTAGTACCCAACGCGATGCTCCCCATCACCACGTTGATCGCCCTGAACCTGGCCACCCTGGTGGCGGGCTTCATCACCATCGAGACAGTGTTCTCCTGGCCGGGGATCGGGAAGCTCGTCTACCGCGCCATCCTCATGCGGGATTACCCCGTGCTCCAGGGGATCCTGATCTTCCTCTCCCTCTCCATCGTCCTCGCCAATTTCCTGGCCGACATCCTGTATACCGTCCTCGATCCCCGCATCAGGTACAGGTGAGGGACGATGGCGGAGATAAAGGAGGCCTTCCGCACCTCGCCGTTCGGCAAAGCAGGGCTGGCCATAGTGGGGATCTTCATCATCCTGGCCATCGTGGGGCCGTATATCGCCCCATACGACCCCTGGAAAACCGCCGACGAGATCGAGGACATCCTGGCACCGCCCTCATGGGCACACCCCCTGGGCACCGATGAGCTCGGCCGGGATATCCTGAGCCAGGTGATCCACGGCACCCGGATCACCCTCATCATCGGCCTCTCCGCGGCGGCCATCGCGGTGGTGGTGGGCACGGTGGTGGGGGTGACCGCGGGCTATTTCGGCGGGGTGCTGGACGCGATGCTCATGCGCATCACCGATTCTTTCCTCTCCATGCCGTTCATCGTTTTGGCCATCGTGATCGTCTCCCTCCTGGGGAGGTCTCTCGGGAACATCATCCTCGCCATCGGATTGGTGCAGTGGACCCAAGCGGCGCGGATCACCCGGGCCCAGACCCTTTCCATCAAGGAGCGGGTCTTCGTGTTGCGGGCACGGGCTTTGGGCGCTGGGCCCTTTTACATCATGCGCCGACACATCCTCCCCAACGTGCTTCCCCTCGTCTTCGCCAACATGACCCTGGTGACCTCCCTCGCTATCCTCTCCGAGGCGTTCTTGAGCTTCCTGGGGTTGGGGGACCCCACGAAGTTCAGTTGGGGGATCATCATCCGTTACGCCTTCGAGACCGGGGCGGTCTCCATCGGGGCGTGGTGGTATTTCCTGCCTGCGGGCATATGCATCATGCTGGTGGTGCTGGGCTTCTCCTTCATCAGCAACACCCTGGACGAAGCCCTCAACCCCAAGCTCCGCCGGGGCCAGGTGGTGATTTGATGGAACGGATCCTCTCGGTGAAGGACCTCCGCGTGACCTATCGCACCCCCGCCGTCGCGGTGGAAGCGGTGGGGGGGATCTCCTTCTCCCTCGCGCCGGGCGAGATCCTCGGGCTCGCGGGGGAATCCGGCTGTGGAAAGACCTCCGCGGCCTCGGCCCTCATGAGGATCCTCCCCCACACCGCCGAGATAGGGGGCGAGGCGTTCATCGGGGGAACGGAGATCCTCTCGCTCCCGGAAGAGGAGATGTCCAAAATCCGCTGGCGCAAGATCGCCATGGTGTTTCAGAACGCCCAAGCGGCCCTGAACCCCACCAAAACCATCGGCTATCAGATCGCCGAGCCCCTCATGATCCATCTGCGGTACCCCCGCCGCCGTGCCCTGGAGGAGGCTGCATCGCTGCTCGCCCGGGTGCGAATAGATCCGAAACGCCTGACGGACTACCCCCATCAGCTCTCCGGGGGCATGAGACAACGGGCGGTGATCGCCATGGCGTTGGCATGCCGACCGCTCGTGCTCATCGCCGATGAGCCCACCACGGCCCTGGACGTGATGGTCCAGGCCCAGATCATCGAGCTCCTCAAGGAACTGCGGGATGAATACGGCCTTTCTTTGATATACATCTCCCACGATCTGCTCCTACTGGCCGAGATCTGCGATCGCATCGCGGTCATGTATGCGGGGCTCGTGGTGGAGGTGGCACCCACCGGGGGACTTTTCCAGCGGCCCCTCCATCCCTATACCCGCAAGCTCCTCGGGGCCGTGACCGTGCTCGGCGTCAGGGCGCAAAGGCTGGAGACGATCCCCGGGGCCCCGCCGCGGCTCGCCCCCCCGCCCCCTGGGTGCCGGTTCGCCCCCCGGTGTGACCGCGTCAGCGGGGCTTGCCGGGAGGGAATGCCCCCATTGGAACCGGTCGGCAAGGGAAGGAGAGTGGCCTGCTGGAATTGGAGGGGAGAGGATGTCCCTTCTTGAGGTGAGGGAACTCACCGTAGCGTACCCGGTGGCGGTGGGCCTCTCGGCCTTCTTCAGCCGCAGGTATCTGGTGGCGGTGGATCACGTGTCCTTTTCCCTTCCCGAGGGAGGCACTCTGGCATTGGTGGGGGAATCCGGGTGCGGCAAGAGCTCCACCGGTTTGGCGGTGCTGGGGTTGTTGGAACACGTGGAGGGGGAGGTCCTGTTCAGGGGGCGGGACGTATTGAGGATGAGGGAGAAGGAACGCCGGGAGTTCCGCCGTCACGCCCAGATAGTGTTCCAAGACCCGTACGAGTCCCTGAACCCGAAGATGAGGGTGCGCACCATCGTGGGGGAACCCCTGGCCATCCACCGCCGCAGGGGCGAAACCGGGCGCCTGAAGGAGGCCTTGGAGCTGGCGGGCCTCTCGCCGCCCGAGTACTTCCTCGATAAGTACCCCCATGAACTTTCGGGAGGGGAGAGACAGCGGGTGGCCATCGCGGCGGCGGTGGTGCTGCAACCGAAGCTCTTGATATTGGACGAACCCGTGTCCAACCTGGATGTCTCCATCAAGGCGGGGATCATGAACCTGTTCCGCGACCTGCAGGATCAGCTCGGGCTTTCGTATCTTTTCATCACCCATGATCTCGCGGATGCGTTCTTCCTCGCCGATGAGGTAGCGGTGATGTACCTCGGGGTCGCCGTGGAAAAGGGTGAGACGGACGAGGTCCTCTCCCATCCCCTCCATCCCTATACCGAGGCCCTCCTTTCCGTGGCCCCGGGCAGCGGGAGGGAAAAGCTCATACTCGCGGGCGACGTCCCCGACCCCCTTCACCCGCCCCCGGGATGCCGTTTCCACCCCCGCTGTCCCCGGGCCCGGGGGAGGTGCTCGGAGGAGGTCCCCCCCGAGGTGGAGGCGGCGCCCGGCCACCGGGTGCGCTGCTTTTACGTGAGCCGCGGGGAAAGGGACCCTCACCTTGAGGAACCCAAGCCGATTCACTAACCTTCGCTTCAGGAGGCTCAATGGGCGGCATCGGAAAATACATCCTGCAGCGGGTCCTGCTGACGATTCCCATGCTCTTCATCCTCCTCTCGGCCGTCTTCCTCATGCTGCGGTTGATGCCCGGGGACCCCGTGCTCGCCATGCTCGGCGGCCGCAATGTGTCGCCCCAACTGATCGAGGAGCGCCGCAAGGAATGGGGCCTCGACAAGCCCCTCCATATCCAGTACCTGAACTACCTCGCTCAGGTGGTGCGCCTCGATTTCGGGAAATCATCCCGCACGGGAAAGCCCGTCACCTACGAGCTCTTCAGCCGGCTCCCCGCGACGTTGGAGCTGGCGATCGGCGGGATCTTCTTCGCCGCCCTCTTCGGGCTCAGCACGGGGATCTGGGCAGCGGTAAAGGCCGACAAACCCGCGGACCACGC
>JAJRVI010000029.1 GCA_024277405.1 Fidelibacterota bacterium | reverse complement strand
TCGTGCTCGGCTCGCCGATGTACGTGGGGACGGTGACCGCCCAGATGAAGGCGTTCGTGGACCGGGTGGACTGCTCCCAGGTGGAGATGGTGCGCGGACCCGATGGGAAGGCGCGGTTCCGCCGCCGGCACCGGAGTCGCTACGGGGTCATCGTGGCGGTGTGTGATCTTTCCCCCGCGGCCGTGCTGCGCCACTGCGCGGAGGTGCTGGGGACGTGTCTCCGCGATCTCGGGGCCCGGCCGGTGGATAAAGTGCTGGCCCGACGGCTCTCCGACATCGGGGACGTGCGGAAGAGGCCGGAACTGTTGGCGCGGGCGTTCCGGGCGGGCGAGCGGTTGGCCGCGGCCATCGAGGGAGGTGGAAAAGGGTGAATGGGGCCGGGGCACAGGAGATCTTGGAGAAGTGATCAGGGCTTATGAGCGGGCCTTCGAGGCGGCGGACGCCGATAGCCTGGCCAGCCTCTTTTGGGTGGATGACCCGCGCTTCGTGGAGGTAGAAAACCACGTCCTCGAACCCTTCGGTCGGGAGCGGTTCCTCTGGATCATAGACTGGATCAGGGAGAACCAGCCTCCTGGCTGGAAGATGAAGTTCTACGACACACAAGTGCACCTGCTTTCCCCGGAGGTGGCCTACTCCGTCTCGCTGCGAGAGGAGGAGATCGAGGGGGAGCGTACTGTGAGCAGGGTCACACTGATCTTCCTCAAGAAGGGCGAAGAATGGCGGATCATCCATGGCCATTTCTCCCGTGTACCTGCGTGAGAGGGTCGTGCGGGAGGATGTATCGATCCCGGGAGGGGATGAGCATGGCCAAAGGGACAATTTGTGGACTCATCATCGGGGACGCGGGCTCGGCCGAGAAGGCCCGGGAGCTTGCGAAGGCCTTCAAGGACTGCCCTTATTGCGCCTTCGTGGGGGCGTTCGGAAATAAGTTCGTCTGGACCTTGTTTGTGCCGGCAAGCCATCGATGGTGGCTTGAATCCATTCAGGAAAGACCAGAGGAAACCCTGGGACTGAGGAGCGCTGAACTTTGGGTAGCGGCAGCGGAGGAGGTACCATACCCGGCGTGCGAGCTCAGGATTCCCGCGGAGAAGCTGGAATCATGTCCCTGTGGGGCGCGATGCGACCTCTGCGAACTCTACGGTCGCTGTCCCGGCTGTCCGGCCACGGTCTTCTATCGTGGGCCAACGGTGTGAGGAGGTGAGGATGTTCCGGAAAGTGGCACCGATGCTCTTAGTGGAGGGCGTGGAGCGGGGGATCCGGTTCTACTGTGAGGTCCTGGGCGGGAGACTCGCCGCGGTTTACCCCGAGCAGCCGCCCCCCGAGTGGGCCTCCCTCGAACTGGACGGGGTGGAGCTCACGCTATGGGAAAAGGGTGCGGCCAGGGCGGAACACCGGGGCCTGGAGATCCCGGAGAACCCGGCGAGCACCATCCTCTACTTCTACGTGGACGACGTGGACGCCCTCTACGAGCAGGTGAAGGAGGTGGCCGAGGTGTTGATGGCCCCCGTGGATCAGTTCTACGGGATGCGGGAGTTCACCATCCGCGACCCCTTCGGTTTCATCCTCACCTTTGCCCGGGAAAGGGCGAGCGGCAAGTGAAGCTCCAGTGGACCAAGGGAGAAGCGCGCTGGTATCTGCTCGATTCCCTCGGCCTGCACGGACATGACTATCCGCCGGCGGGAATTCGACGGACGGGCCCGGTTCCTCTCTCTTGGACCCGCTCCTCTGGAGCAGGAAGGCCCTGAGGGAGCTCTGGGATTTCGAACCCTCCTGGGAGGTGTATAAGCCCTGGATCGCGGGGAGATCCGGACCGAGTGAAATGGGTGTCGAGCCCTTAAAGCGAGGCTTCGGAGAGGGAGCTATACTGGTTTTCGGGGGTGGTCTCCATGCGGATCTTTTCCCTGGCGGACCCTCGGGATGCGGCGGGGGCCTACCCGTGTGCCACCGAGATGCCCCGGCCGTTCTGGGCCGATGGCCTGGAGCTATCCCGGAGCTGGTTCGCCGAAAATTTGGGCGGTTGCGTGGAAGGCGTCCATGTAGAGGAGGAAGGGCGGGTGATCGGCCACATCTACTGGGCCCCCTCGGAACGGGCACTGGTGCCCTACAGGATCGAGTCCGGCGTCGCCTGGCTCTACTGCGAGTGGATCCAGCGGCCTTATCAGGAACGGGGCTACATGCGGAAGCTCTTCGCCGCCTTCATCGAGCACCTGAAGGGGGAGGGCTACAAGGGGGTATTGGTTGGCGCCACCGACTACGAGGGATACATGCACCATTCCCATTTCGCCAAGCGCGGCTTCCGGGTGATCCTGGAGGGGGAGGGCGGAAAGGTCATGTACCTCCCGCTGGCGCAGTCCTCGGTGGAGGTGGAGCCCCTGTCCCCGAACATCCCGGTGGAGGGCCGCGCCCCGGTGGAGGTCCTGGTGATCGGATCCCTCTCCTGTCCCGTGGGGGCCGCGGCGGTTCTCTACCTGCGGAAGGTGGCGGCCGAGTTCGGCGATAAAGTGCAGCTGAAGGAGGTCCCAGCGGGGCCGGAGGCCCTGGCCCGCTACGGGGTGGCCGATGGGATCTACGTGAACGGGAAGCCCGCTTTCTCCGGCCCCGTGACCGAGGAACAGGTCCGCGCCGCGATCCAGAAGGAACTGGAGAAGCCTTAAGCGGCCCGTCGTTGCGGAGAGGAGGCTGTGGCCGTGCGGATCGAGGAACTTACAGAGGAAACCATTATTCAAGCCCCGGAGTGGGAGACCCACCCCTATAGCTGCAAGTACTGCATCTATTGGGAACATCCGGACTTATGTGTTGATCCAAAGGCCGAGGTGAAGGAGGAAATGCTCGCCCAAAAGCGCGCCTGGCTGCGGCGGGTGCGGGAGGAGTGGGGCGGCTGCGGAAAGCTCTTGTTCGTAGGAGACGAGGCGGTGGGGTACGCCCAGTACGCCCCGGCCCGCTTCTTCCCAGCCGCAGAGAGCTATTCCGCCGGGCCGGTGAGCGAGGATGCCGTGCTGCTTGCGTGCCTGTTCATCCCGGCG
>JAJRVI010000028.1 GCA_024277405.1 Fidelibacterota bacterium | reverse complement strand
TTGATCGCGTTCAAGGCCGCGTAGCGGGGGTCGTAATAGGGATCATCCTCATCATCGTCGAACATGTACCCGTTGATCCAGAAGAACTGGCGCTGCATCTCGCGCCGCTCCTCCGGGGCCAGGGATCCCGGATCGGCGATGAGCTTCCAAATCCATTCAAGGTGGTTGTCCACGGCGCCGATGTACCGATATAACCCGCCTTTGGCGCGCTCCTCCTCCGTGATCTCGGCGTAGTCGAGGATCTGGCGCAGAAGCGTCGGCTGGAGGTTGTAGGTCACGTGGATCCCGGGGAATTCCTGGAGGATCCGGGGGGAATCGATGTACTCCTGCACCGTGTGTACCCGCACCCAGGGAAGCTCGTACTCCCCGGTCATCCGGTTCCAGTAGAGGGGTTGGTGCTGGTGCCAGATGATGGCCAGGTTGAGGGGCCCCTTGGCCCAGGCCCCCGTGAGGAGGGCCACCACCATGACGATCGCCGCCACCGCCGTTCGCATCCGAAAGATCACCTCCGAAGCCGCACCATGCTCCCCGGGGAGACCCGCACCCGGAGGAGCGTGTCCTCCCGCCTCTTTTCCAGGACCCTCCCCCTCTTGAGCTCCACGTGGGGATCACGGGCCCCGAAGAGGAGGAATTCCCCCTCTTTCCGCGCCACCACCCACAGGCCCCCGTCCGCGTGGAGCTCCAGTCCCGCGTGCACCGGGAGGAGCCTCCCCGGCTCCCCCAGGAAGAGGACCCCGTGCACCTCGGGGGCCAGGAGGAAGACCTTCATCCCCCGGGGCGGGATCCCCGCCCGTCCCCGGACGGGGGCGCCCTCGGCGAGGTCCCAGGCCAGGGCCTCCACGTCGGCGGGGTGTTCGGGCCTGATCCCCGCTTCGTCCTCCGACGTATTGAGGGCGACGAGATACCCCCAGGGGATCCCGTCCAGCGAGACCTCGCTGAAGAAGAGCACCACGTCCTCGTCCAAGCTCTTCAGCACCGGCATGGGGGGCATCGTGGGGCGGAGGAGCCTCCCCTCATCGTCCAGGAGGCGTGCGAGGAGGTCCCAATCGATCAGGTCGGCCCGATCGCCGATCCCCACCGGCCCGTTGGAGAGGAGCCGCAGCGTCGCCTCGCCCTCGGGATCCACCGCTCCGATACCGGGGTGTTCCCGGGTGAGGAAGAGATCATGGAAGGGGCGTACCCCCAGGGTCCAATACATCGCCCCCACCCCCAGGTTCTGCAGGCGGTAGTCCAGAGGGTCTACCTGTGCCTCCAGCATCTCGGGATGTCCCCTACGGGCCGCTTCCTCCAGGGCCTCGCGCAGGAGGAAGAGGTAATCGGTGTAGGAGCGGGCGGCGATGACGTTCCCGTACGAGACCGAGGCCAGGACCATCCCAACGGTCTGCATACATAGGACGACCGGGAGGCCCGCCTCCGCGAAGGCCCGGAGCATCCCGGAGAACCACCGTTCCGCCGCCTCGGGGTCCGCCCGGAGACCGCGCACCAAGAACTGTTGGGTCCGGAGCCAGTCGTGCCACGCGCCGATGGCCCCGTGGTGCACGAGCTCCTCCGCGATCTCCCCGTAGACGGTGGGGTCGCCGGGCGCGGCCCCGTACTCGTTCTCCTCCGAGAGCGCCGAGAGGTGGAGCACATACGGAACGCCCGTCTCCTCCCGCAGTCTCCTCAGGCCCGAGGGGTATTTGCGTGGATCGGGCTGGTACCGGAGGGCCTTCCCGATGGGGCGGAAACGGTACCACAGGTCGAGCCCGAAGTAACCCAGGGGGAACTCCCGTTCCCGGAAGGCTCGGGCGAGCTCCCGGAGGCCCTCCTCGTCCAGGGGATTCAGGAGCTCGGTGTAGTAGCTCCCGTAGGCGTTCCACCAACCCAAACGGTCCAGGAGGGGGTGATGGGTGATGGGTGATGAGTGATGGGAAAGGGATTCGGAGAGCCTCCGCAGGGCGGAGAACGGGTCGGGGGAGGCAACGACCCACGTCGCCAGGGTGAAGCCCCGGGGGAGGGACCGCACCGCCCCGTGGAGACCCCGGGCGAATCCCCTCTCCGTCCGCACCAGGGGGCTCGTGACGGGGTAGTTCCCAGGGGCGATGGCCACCGCGGCCCCATCATCCCAAAGGACGAGGGGGGCGAACGCCTCCCGGGGAAGCCCCCGGGGTCCTTTGCCCCAGCGGAACTCGGGCCAATACCCGCCGGGGTAACTCTCTTCAGGTCCCCCGAGGCCGAAGGTCAGGGTCAGGAAGCGGAGCCGCTCGGGGAAGCGGAAGCTCGGGGCGTGGAGGACGGGGGCGGCGAAGGAGTCCGCGGACTCAAAGAAGTTCACGTCCCTCAGGAGCTCGAACTCGATGAGGGCCTCACGGGTATATGTCCTGATCCTGAGCTCCCCCAGCGGCTCGTCCCCCAGGAGGTAGCGGCGGCGCCAGAGCTCGAACGCCCCCCGCTCATCGGCGCCGCGCCCTACCTCCCACCCCTCCCCCCGGAGCTCGCCGTCCTCGGCAAGGGGACCACCGCGGGCGAAGAGGGCCAACCTCGGGTCACAGAGGAACGGCTCCCCCGAGATCAGGATCTCGAGGCGTCCCGTCTCATCGAGCCGTACCCTCACCCTCTGCATCACCCAAGGGGCGCGGCGAAGAAGCTCTCCACGAACACCTCCGCCGCGCCCACCAGGAACCCCTCCTCTCCGAGCTCCGCCCGCACGAGCCGTACCCTCTCCGCCGCACCCGCGAACGCGTGTGCCCGCAGGATCTCCTCCGTGTACGGGATGAAGAGATCCCCATCGGTGCTGGTGCGCTCGCCCCCGATCACGATGGCCTCGGGGTTTAGGAGGTTCACGAGGTCCTTGAGACCGTAGCCCAGGTTCTCTCCCAAGGCGCGGAAGGCCGCACCCGCGGCGGGATCGCCCTCCCGCGCCCGGGCGGCGAGTGCCTCCACCGACGATAGCCCCAACGCGTCCGCTTCCCTGCGGAGGAACTGATCCGAGGCGAAGACCTCGAGACACCCGCGCTCGCCACAGCGGCACCGGGGCCCGCGTGGGTCGAACAGGGTATGGCCGAACTCCCCGGCCCCGCCGAATGCCCCCCGGTATAGCCTCCCCCCGATCACGATCCCCGCCCCGAGCCCCTCGCCCACGGTCACGCAGAGGAAGTCGGAGAGTTCCCTGCCCGCCCCGTATCGGGCCTCGGCCAGGGTAAGGGCGTTTACGTCGTTCTCCACGTGCACCGGGACCTCGAAATGCTCCTCCAGGGGAGGGGCGAGTTCGACCCCGTGCCAGCCGAGGATGGGGGAGAAGAGGCATACCCCGGCCACCGAGTCCACGAAGCCGGAGACGGCGATCCCGATCCCGAGCACCTTGCCGCGGAATACACTCCGGATCGTCTGTTCCAGGACGGGAAGGACTGCCCCTGGAGAGGGGTCATCAAAGGGCACGGCGTCCTCTTCCTGTACTTGACCGAGGAGGTTCACCCGGGCCGCGAGGACCCGCCTCGCCTCGATCTTCACACCGATGGAGAAAGCGTAGTCGGGGTTGAGACCGAGGAGTATCGGGGGGCGGCCGCTGGGGGACGGGGTCTTCCCCAGCTCCCGCACCAGCCCCTGGGAGATGAGGGCCGCGGAAAGGCGGGATAGGGCGGAGGGGGCGAGGCCCGTCAGCCGGGAGAGCTCGGCTCGGGAAAGCGGGCCCTTCCGGCGGAGGAGGTTCACGATCAGGGCACGGTTATGGTGGCGGAGGAGGTCGTTGTTCCCCTTGCGCGCCCCTTTTATTTCCATCCCGGAAAGAATTATACCGCATGACTCACCCCTTCAAGCCCGAGCGTACCACGCTCTGGATGAACCAACGCTGGAAGGCGAGATAGATCACGAGGATGGGCAAGGAGGTCAATACCGCGAAGGCCATCACGTCCCCCCAATAACGGGGGTACTGTCCGAAGAAGTTGTTCATGGCGACCGACAAGGGGCGGTACTCCGGCCCCCTTGTCACCATCAGGGGCCAAAGGAAGGAATTCCAGTACTCGAGCGATTGCAGGATCGCCACGGTGGCGATCACGGGCAGGGAGAGGGGGAGGGCGATCCTTCGGTAAACTTGCCAATAGCTTGCTCCATCCACTCTGGCCGCCTCATCCAATTCTCGAGGAAGTTTGGTGAAAAACTGATAAAAAAGAAAAATGGAGAATGGGTGTGCTATGAACGGGATTATTTGGACGTGATAGCTGTCGAGCCATCCGAAGCGGTTGACGATCAAAAGCAGTGGTACCGCCAGTCCCTCGAAGGGCAGGATGATGAGGGTCACGATCAGTGATACCAGGAAAGCCCGGCCCTTGAACCGTAGACGTGCAAGGGCGAACGCTGCCATGCTGTTCACGATCACCCCGCCCACGACGATGCTCCCGACGATAAGCACGGTGTTGAAAAGGAAACGGGTGAACGGCGTTCCGCCGAGTGCCCTTCCCGAAAGTACCGCGGCGTAGTTCTCGAGCGAAGGATGTGCGACCCAGAAGGCCTTGAGGGAAGCCATATCCGCCAGTATCTGGAGTTCATCGCCTTTCAAAGAGGTGACGAACATCACCACGATCGGGCCGAGGAAGAAGGCGGCGAAGAGGAGTAGGAGCATATATGCCAGCAGCGTTTTGGTTCGGGTCATATCTCCCTTTCCTCCGTCAACAGCTTTCGTTGAATCGACGCGATCAGTAGCACCGCGAGGACGAAGATCACGGAGGCGGCCGAGGCGTAGCCCACCTTTAACTCCTTATAGCCGGACACGAAGATGTAACGGACCAATGTGTTCGTGGCTCCGAGGGGACCGCCCTGTGTTAGAACCTCGACCTGGGTGAACAGCTTGAAGGCGAGGATCGTGGTGGTGACGAGGACGAAGATGTGGGTGTTGCGCAGGCCCGGCATGGTCACGTGCAAGAATTGTTGCCAGGGACTGGCCCCGTCGATCACCGCGGCCTCATAAAGCTCCCGCGGGATCCCCTGGAGACCGGCCAGATAGATGACCATCTGGAACCCTACGCCCTGCCAGATAGAGATCAGAATTATGGTAGGCATCGCTAGCCTCGGATCCCTAAGCCAGTCGTAGGGACCCAATCGTCCCATGCTCACTACGCGGACGAGGGCGTTTACCAGACCCTGGGGATAAAGGAGCAAGAAGTACCAGATAACGCAAACCACCACCATCGTAATGACTACCGGCACGAAGTAGATCCCCCGGAATAAATTGATCCCCCGGATCCTGCGGTTCACGAGGATGGCCAGCAAAAGGGCTAATCCGCTCTGTAGGGGGACAACGACCGCGGCGAAGGTAGCGGTATTCCTCATGGCGATCCAGAAATCACGATCGCCGAAAAGTCGGATGTAGTTTCTCATCCCGATGAATCTAGTGGGCAGTGGACTTATGAGCCTCTGGTTGGTGAAGGAGAGGATCACGGCCATGACGAAGGGGGCGATCAGGAAGGTCAAGAGCAACAACATGGCGGGGGAAAGGAACCCGATAGCAGCCAGGCCTTCGCCGGACTTCTTCCATTTAAGGCGTGGAACGGACATGGTGGATGATGGAAAGGGGGCGCCCGGGAAGGGCGCCCCCCTCGGATGGTCAGCCGCCGAAGGGCGGATAGCCCTCGTTTTCTTCGATGTCCTGGTCGATCTTGGCTGCGGCCTTGCCCAACTCTTTCTCTACATCGGCCCCGGCGAGGATGTTCTTCACGGCCTCGGCAAACGCGCTGGTGATCACGGGATAGGCCGGATGCTGGGGCCGGGGGATGGCGATCGATTTGAGTTGCTCTACGTAGATATGCAACGGCCCCCCTGGCGCGTAGAGATCGGACTTAGCGATGGCGGAAAGCCGGGAAGGCACGGCTCCATTGGCGTTCGTCATCCGAAGGATTTGATCGGGCCTGAGGAGGAACTCGATGAACTTCCAAGCGGCCTCAGGGTGCTTGGAGGTCGCGGTGATGCTCCAGGCCCAGGATCCCATCCCAGTTGCCGCGCGACAGCCAAACTTGGGCATGGGAATTAGGATGAGGTCGTCCCCCAGGGCGTCCCTGTGCACCGGCCACATCCAGTGGCCCACATAGGCCAAAGCCGCCGTTTTCTTGCCATAGAACGCGTCGTCTCCGGCGGATGCCGGCACGATCCAGCCCCGTTGCATCCAGCTCTGCAGCATGCGCATGCCCAGGATGGAACCGCAGCTGTTCAAAGTGCCGCTGGCCTTCCAGGTCTCGCGGTCGATAAGGTCACCACCGAAGCTCTGGAGTATGGGGGAGAAGCCATAGGTAAACCACTCACCCGGGCCATAATTCAGCTTCATGTCCAGGGGCCAGGTGACCTCCGGGAGCGCCGCGAGCTTCATGAGGGCATCCTCGAACTCCTCGCGGGTCCACGCGTCCTCGATGCCCTGGGGAATCCGCACCCCGGCTTTCTCGAGGTAGGCCTTGTTTCCCCAAATGGCGAGGCCGGAATCGAAGACCCCGACGCAGTAGATCTTTCCATCGGGCGGGTAGGTTCCCTGGGCGATGATGGAGGGGAGCAAATCGTTCCTGAGCTCGTCACTGATAAATTCGTCCAGCGGGCGCAAGAAGCCCGACCATACGAAGCTCGCCATGGTGGGGCCATCGAGGTCGAGTACATCGGGGAGCTGTCCCGCCAGGGCGGCGGCCCTTACTTGGTCGGTATAGCCCGCCTCGGGGATGAGCACGAGCTTGACCTCGATCTCGTCCTGCATAGCGTTGAATTCAGCGACCTGTGCTTCGATGACCTCGCGTTCCGCCTGCTGCCCCGTATGCCACCACACGGTTATCGTAACCTCTGCCGCGGCCAGAGCCATCCATCCTAAAGCCAAAAAGGTGCAAAGCAGGAAAAACTTCTTCATATCTCCTCCTTTCCGCCTGTGGGTATTCCAGTGGGGATCTCCCGCTCCGCTATCACCCCCTTCCCCTCGGGGATCGAACCCCGGCCTTGGAGCACGGAGCCGGCCCATTCGAGGCCGATCGTCGCCGCTTCCTCCAGTGGTGCTTCGGTCAAAAAGCCGTGGAGGATTCCGGCGTAGAGGGCGTCGCCAGCGCCTTTAGGATCCACCACCTCGACCTTCGGGGCGGCTAACTCCAATCTCTTCTTTCCCTCCAAGATCAAGGCCCCCTTCGGACCTAAAGAGAGGCAGATCCCCCGTGCCCCGAGCTCCTTCAAACGGCGGATCGCGTTTCCCGGGTCCGAGGTGCCCAGGAAATGTTCGGCATCATGGGCGGAGAGCTTGATCCACCTCAAGCGAGGGATAAGGGAGGCGATAAGGGACCGCCCTCGCCAGGGGTCATCCCACATGGAAGGTCTGTAGTTCACGTCGAGGGAAAGAGCAATGCTCAAACTCTCCGCCCTTTCCAAAAGCGCAAGCGCGGCCTCCCTCATGGGAGAACGGGAGAGGGCAAAGGCGGTGGTATGCACCAGTTTGGCGTCGCCTAAATCAAGGCCGACGATATCCTCGCGTCCGATGAACACATCCGCCCCGCGCTCGAGCTCGAATTCCGGGGCCCCCGGCTCGCGGCGCAGGATCACCTTGGTGGTTGCCAGGGCGCTGTCCATTGAGATCCACCGGGTATCAACCCCGAATGTCCTGAGGATCCGAACGAGGGGGGCTCCATCGTACCCTGCCCGTGCACAGAGGATCACGCTGTGCCCGGCCCGGGCGAGGTGCACGCACAGATTGGCCGGAGAGCCGCCGAACTCCACCCTCACCTCCCGCTCGGGAAGGACGAACACATCGTAAAGGAGTTCGCCGATGGCCACTACATCAGCCATTCCCGGAATAGACCTCCCACACCCTTTGAGCCACCTTCTCCCAAGAGAATTCGGCCATGACCCGCTCCCTCGCCTTTCTTCCCATGGTTTCACGTCTTTTGCGGTTCGCGAGGAGCTCGAGAATGGCCGTGGACAACGCCTCGATATCGGTAGGATCCACGAGAAGACCGTCCACCCCAGGAGTGATGACCTTGCTCGGGCCGCCCAGGACCGTGGCCACCACCGGGAGCCCACACGCCATCGCTTCGAGCAAGACGATCCCGAAGGGTTCATAACGGGAGGGGAGCACGAACACGTCTGCGGCCCCGTAGAAAAGGGGCAGGTTCTCCTCGGCAAGGATCCCTAACCAGATCACCGAACTTTCGATCCCTAGTTCTTTTATAAGCCCCTCAAGTTTGGTACGCTCCTCTCTCTCATTGGGATGGCCGGCACCCGCGCTGAGGACGAACAGTGGCCTGGGTTGTCCGCCTGCTCGGATCACCTCGGCCGCTGCGCGGAAGAAAAGATCAAAGCCCTTGCGCTCATCGAGCCTCCCGAGCGAGAAGACGATGGGGCGATCAGGTGGAAAGCCGAGCTTCCTTTTTAATGCCCTCTTTTCCGCAATGGGACGGAACCTTTGGACATCAACTCCTGGGGGGATGACGGTTATCTTTTCCCGTGGGACCCCATATAGGGAGCCCAGTTCGTCCCGTTCTTTCTCGGTTAAGGCGATGATCCTATCGCATTCGGCATAGACCGCGGTTTCTATCTCTATCCGCTCTGAGTAGCGGTAGCGTTCCTCGTCGGGGAGGGAAGCCTGCTTTAGCTTGCCCAAAGAGTGGGGGGTATGGACCCAAAGTCGTCCGTTACGGAAGAAACCCGCTACGTATCCTCCATCCCAGTAATGTGAATGGATCACCCCTGTTCGTGCCAGGTAGGGGTTCGCGCGCTGGGCGAACTCCTCGAGGTAGGGGAACATCTCCTCTTTGGGGATGAAACCGGGGGGTCCGCAGGGGATCCTGATCACCTTGGCGCCCGGCGATATCGGCTCCTCGGGAGCTCTACCGTCACCCCGATCCCTGGTGAGGGCCACGACCCCTGCGCCCAGTGTCGCCAGACGTGCTGAAAGCTCGCGGACATATATGCATTGGCCCCCGATATCCGGTTCGCCAATCCGCCCCAGCGGATCCCCGTGGGGGGTGAGCATCGCCACCCTCAGCTCAGGCAACCAGCACCTCCAATCCCGCTTCCCGGAACTCCGTCAGCAGCTCCTCCGGGGCCCCGGAATCGGTGATCAAAATGTGGACCTTTCTGAGGGGGGATATGGTGACGAAACTGTCGACCCCGAGCTTGGAGGAATCGGCGAGGACGATCACTTCCTCTGCCGCCTCGATCATCCGCCTCTTTACCCCTGCCTCCTGTGCGTTGTTTACCGAGATCCCCTTTAAGCTAACTCCGTTTACCCCGAGGAAGACCTTGTCCACGTGCAACGTCTCGAGGAATGACTCCGCCAACGGTCCCACGAAGCTGAGCCCCGGTTCGTAGAGGCACCCGCCCACAGCTATCAGTTCGACGCGCGGCGCCCCCACGAGTTCGTTGAGGGTGTAAACGGAATTGACGACCACGGTAAGCCTGCGGTCCCTGAGCCTTCGGGCGAGAAAGAGGGTTGTGCTTCCTGCGTCGATGATGATCCACTCCCCGTCCTCCACAAGCTGGGCAGCGAGACCGGCTATCGCCTCCTTTTCGCTGCGGTGGAGACTAGTCTTCTCCTGAAAAGCCGGGGCAAAACGGAGTACCTGGGGGGCGACGGCGCCCCCACGGTTACGTCGGAGGATCCCTTGCTTCTCGAGGGCCTCGAGGTCGGATCGTATTGTGACCGCCGAAACCCCCAAGCGACGGCTGAGTTCGGCCACCGTCATGGCCCCGTGGGCCATGACGAGCTGGGCGATCCGATGTCTTCTTTCGTCTACCAACATCTTTCTTACGCTAACTTACGTTTGTTTACAGTAGTTTACCATTTGAGCCTCCCGCCGACAATACCCGGGCAATGGGGCGAGAACGGGATCCCCCATCGTCACGGGGCGTCATAAGAGGCCTCCGGCGCGAACGTGCCCCGTTTGGCCGTCCCCGAGTCTCCACCGACATGGGGCTTTGAAGAAACTGGATAAGGTCTCGGCTTCTACGGTAGGATCTACCGTGTAGAGAGAGGTGTTCTCATATGAGCGCCGACGGAAGAGATGGGCTTAAGGATTTGCGCATACGCAATGTGAGGAAGGACGAGCTCGAGAAGCTCGTGCCGCTTTATCTCGAAGCGTACCGGGGTCTTGAGGAGTACGCCGAGCATGGACCCAACGACACCCTCGATTACCTCGAATGGCTCTACGCTACCTGCCCCGAAGGGTTCTTCGTGGCCGAGACTGAGGGGGAGATCGTGGGATTCGTCGCCTGCAATCCCCGCTGGCGGGGGCCCAACGACGCGCCCACCTGCGAGATCCACGAGATCGTGGTCGCCCCCCGTTGGCGGGGTAAAGGGATCGGTCGGAGGCTCATGGAACGTGCTCTGGCGCTGGGAGAGAAACGGCGCTGTCCCACCGCCACCCTCTGGGTGGGGGTGGGGAACAAGAAGGCGCGGGAGTGGTACGAGAAACTGGGTTTTGAGGTGGTGGGCTCGTGGGGCCGATGGCTCCGGATGCGCCGCCCCCTTCCCGCACGGGAGCCGGTAAAATCCGCGCACGATGAGTGAGGGCCTGCGGATCGCCATCGCCCAGCTCAACCCCATCGTGGGCGACCTGGGGGGGAACCTGCGCCTGGCCCGCGAGGCCATCGCGGAGGCCCGGCGCAGGGGCGTTCACCTCCTCGTGTTCCCCGAGCTCTTCTTGGTGGGGTACTCTCCCCGGGACCTCTTCCTGCGGCCGGACTTCATCGTCGCCGCCCGCGGGGCCCTGGAGGAGGTCGCCGCGGCGACGGAGGGGGTTGCCGTCGTCATCGGCCACATCGCCGAGGGTGAACCGCGGGAAGCGAACCGCGCCGATCCCTCCGCCCGGGCCTTCGGGGCGGGAAAGACGTTGTTCAACGTGGCTTACCTCATCGCCGACGGGGAGGTCATCGGGGCCCAGGCCAAGGGACGGCTCCCCTCGTTCGACGTGTTCGAGGAGGAACGGTACTTCACCCCCGCCCGAGGGGTCTCCCTGGTCGAATGGCGGGGCCTCAGGGTGGGGCTCTCGGTATGTGAGGATTTCTGGTACGAGGGCGGGGTGATCGAAGAGGAGATCCAGGCGGGGGCGGATCTGCTGGTGAATATCTCCGCCTCCCCATACTTCACGGGGAAGCCCTCGATCCGCTGGGAGCTCGGGCGGCGATGGGTCTCCCGGGCCGGGGTCCCCCTGGTCTACGCCAATCTCGTGGGTGGTCAGGACGAGCTCGTCTTCGACGGACATTCCTTCGTCCTCCGTCCCGACGGGGCGTTCCTCCTCGCGGCCCCGGGGTTCGAGGAAGGCCTTTTCGTGTGTGATCTGGCGGCGGAACCGGTGGACGAGCCCCGGGAGAGGGGGATCGACGACGTCTACCGGGCTATTGTCCTCGGTATCCGCGATTACTTCGACAAAAATGGCCTGAAGGGGGCGGTCGTCGGGGTCTCCGGGGGGATCGATTCCGCGGTGGTTCTCTCCCTCGCCGCCGCGGCGCTGGGTCGCGATCGGGTGCGGGCCGTGTTCCTTCCCGGCCCCTACACCGCACCGGAGTCCGGGGAGGGGGCGCGTGCGGTGGCCGGGAACCTGGGGGTCGAGCTCGTGGAGGTGCCCATCGTGGGGATCTACGAAGCGGTCCTCGCGGCGCTGGGCGATGTCGTGGACACCTCGGGGGTGGTCGGGGAGAACCTCCAGGCACGGCTCCGGGGGCTCGTTCTCATGGCGTTCGCCAATGCCCTGGGCTACGCCGTGCTGTGTCCGGGCAACAAGTCCGAGGTGGCCATGGGCTACAACACCCTTTACGGCGACACCGTGGGGGCGCTGGCCCCCATCGGGGATCTCCTCAAGGAGGAGGTCTACCAGCTGGGGCGGCACATCAACGACCGCCACGGCCGCGAGATCATCCCCGAGGCCATCTTCCGGCGCCCGCCCACCGCCGAGCTTCGCCCCGGACAGCGGGATGACCAGGATATCCCCAGCTATTCCGTCCTCGACCCCCTTCTCCGTTCCTTCTTGGTGGAGAACCTGCCCGCGGGAAGGCTCGCCGCGTCCTTCGGGGACGGGCTCGTGCGGGATGTGATACACCGGGTCTACCGAACGGAGTACAAGCGGAAGCAGCTCCCCCCCGTGATCAAGGTCTCCCCGAAGGCCTTCGGGATGGGGAGGCGTTACCCCCTCACCAACGGGTTCCGTGACCTCTGAGGCGCGGGCTCAGAGATCGAAGAGGAAGAGCCCCTTGGGATCCGATTCCGCGGTGGTTTTTTCGCGTTTCCCCGCCTCCCCTCCGTCCGCCGGATGATCGGCCGGGAGGGGTGCCGCCCCCGCGGCCGGCGGTGTGGCGATCTCCCTCTCCAGCAACTCGGCCCGGGTCTGATCCCGCACGCAGAACTCCACGAAGGGACAATAGCGGCACTGATCGTATTCCCATTCCGACTTGTCCGGCACCGGGGGGAGCTTTCCCTCCCGGAAGATCAACCGGTGGAGATCCGTGAAATCCGCGATGACGCGCCGGACCGTCTCCTCGTCGCGGTCCACCATGAATTCGCGCAGGGCCTGGTTGGCCTTGTTCTCCATGAGGATGATCCCCCGGGGGATGTCCAGGTAGTGGAGGTAGAGCTGGAGCTGGAGGTAGTGGTCACGCTTGGGCTTCGTGGTGGTCTGGTCGAACTGATAGGGGTGGACGCTTTTTATCTCCACCACGAACGTTTCCCCTCCCAGGGATGCGATGACATCGGCACGCCCGTGGAACAGGGGGTTCGGCGGTATGGGGACTTCGGCTGCCACCGCCACCCCCATGGAGAACAGGGCGCCCACGATCCTCCGGTGAACATCGTCCCCCACCGCCAACCGCCGCGCCGACTGGCCGTCGAGGGGAGGGCGGGGAAAGCCCTTCACCGCGTAGTAAATCTGGCGCGGACATTTGGCGACCTCGCTCACGTAGAAGTAATCCCGCTCCCTGGCTTCCTCCGCGCGCGAGAAGAACTCCTCCAGCCTCTCTACGAGCATCCCCGGCTCCCCGCGTGACCCGATACGGGCACGTCCCGATGGATCTCCACGTTGCGATACATCGCGGCGCATTATACCGCCCTCTTTGCCCGGGGGAGGCCCAGGGAGTATCGTTTGGCCAACGATGAAAGGAGGAAGCGATGAGGTTTTTTGCGGTTCTATTAGCGCTGCTTATCCCATTGGGGGTCCTCGCGGCCACGCGGGGTCCCATCGTCATCCTCTCTAACGATGACTTCACCGCCGAGAACGGCGTGGTGGGGGGGAGCGGGACCCCCGATGACCCTTATGTCATAGCCGGTTGGGAGATCCTCCTTTCCCAAGGGGATCCATACGGGATCCGCATCGAGAACGTGGACGCGTACTTCGTCATCCGGGGATGCCTTATACGTGGGGCCATGGACCCCGACGGCGCCGCGATCTATGTGAACTTCTCCGCCAACGGGACGATCGAGGACTGCATCGTGCGCGACTCCCTGAACGGGATCCTGATCGCCAACTCCACGGGGTTCACCGTGAGGGACAACTACCTCTACGTGAAGCGCCAGGGGCTCAGGGTCACCGGGCTCGAGCGTGCCCATTTCGACCACGATATCTCCTCCACCAATACCGTGAACGAGCGGCCCGTTTACTACTACTTCGGGCTCGAGGGCGAGGAGATCCAGGGTTTGGAGGCGGGGCATATCACCATCGCCTTCTCCCGCGACGTGACCCTCTCGGGGGTCAAGGTTTACAATGGCGATGGGATCTACATCGCTTTCTCCCGTGGCGTCACGGTTCAGAACGCGGACCTCTTCCTGAACCCCGCCGTGGCGGTCACCATCTACAACTCCCCGGGGACCATAGTCAGGGATTGTGAGCGGATCGCGAACAGCAAGCTCGCCGGGGTAAAAGTCTTCCTCTCCGACGGGGTCCGTATCGAGAATTGCGGGCTCTACGTCAACGGCCACGGTGTGAGCATCGACGCGTCGAACGGGGTTTCCGCGGTGGACAACGTCTTCTTCAAGAACGCCATCGGGATCTATGTCGCCGGAGCGGCCCAGGACATCGATATCACGAAGAACCTTTTCTACAAGGACAAGATCGCGGTGAAGCTGGAGTCGGCGATGCGGGCCGAGGTGTCCGCCTCGGTCTTCTCGGAGAACGACATCGCCGTGGAGGTACGCGGGGCTACCTCCGATTACACCATCGCCCGTAACACCATGATCGGCTGCGGCTACGGGGTCGACTCCCTGGGTTCCCGGGGGATCATCGAGGGCAACCTGATAGCCCTTTCCAATATCGCCATCATCTTCGAAGAGGCTTATAAACAGGCCTACCCCACCGGGAACACCGTGCGGCGCAACCTCCTTTATCGGTCCTTCGAGGCGATCTATCTGGGGACCGAAACCCGCGAGACTTGGATCTATGAGAACCTATTCTGGGATTACGAGCGTAACGGTAGGGATCTCGGACGCAACGTCTGGGCCCCGTTGGGGAAGGGAAACTGGTACTCGGGGTACACGGGCACGGATGCCGATGGCGACGGCATCGGGGACGATCCCGTCTACTTCGGTGGAGGAGGGGAGGACCCAGCGCCCCTCATGGACCGGGACGCCGTAGGCATGATCCTCGGGGCCCTCGCCACCTTCGGTACGCGCACCGTGGTGTTGATGGACGCCGAGGGGAAGCAAGCCGAGCTCGAGGCGTTCGTGGCCGACGAGGACCACGAGAGGTTCCTGGGATTCCAGGCCCTGCCGCCCGAGTGGGCGAAGGGGTTCGCCATCCTCTTCATGTGGGAAGGCCCGGTGAAGTCCAAGTTCCACATGCGCAACGTCTACCTTCCCCTGCGGCTTCTCCTCTTCGATGTGGAGGGGAAGTTCGCCGGTGAGATCGCCATGGAGCCCGATCCGGAGAAGATCTACGAGCCACAGAAGCAGTTCCTCTTCGCCCTGGAGATCCCGGAGGATCGCTGGGCGGCGCTCGGCCTCGGGGAGGTGCGCGAGCTCGTCCTCCCATGAGGCCGATCCGCGCCGTCTTCTTCGACCTCGACGGGACGCTCGTGCGGTACCGCGGGGTCGACTTCGAGTCGAGCTGGGGGGCGATCGGGGTCGCGGCGGGCCTCGCCGCGGAGTGGCGTCGCCTCCAGGAGCGGTACCTTCCCCACCCCGAGCGTTACGACGAGTGGTTGCGTGCGAACGCACGGCTGCTCGCGGGGAGGCCCGTCCGCCCCATCCTGGACCGGCTCCTTCCCCCTCCCTACCCGCCGGGGGCGCGGGAGGCGATCGCCGCACTGCGGGAACGGGGGCTGGTCCTCGGGATCGTGTCCTCGGGGTTATCCCTCGTCGCCGATCACGTGCGGGCGGAACTTGGGCTGGATTTCGCCGTCGCCAACGTCCTCGAGGTCGTGGACGGACGCTTCAGCGGCCGCGCCGAGCTACGCGTGCCCCTGTGGAGGAAGGACGAGGTCGTGCGGGAGATGGCGACGCGGTACGGGCTCTCGCCCCGCGAGATCGCGTTCGTGGGCGATAACTTCAACGACATCCCCGTATTCCGCATCGTGGGCCTCGGGATCGCCTACGCCCCCAAGGATCCGCGGGTGGCGGAGGCGGCCCACGTGGTGACGGCCGAATTCAGGGAAATACCCGCATTGATCCCCTAAGTTGACCAACGCCCCCTCCGGGGACACAATGCGAGAGGGGTCCATGGACGAGCGAGAGAAGGAGCTGGGGCAGCGGTGGCGCCAGGTCCTGGGGGCGATCAGGGATCAGGTGCTCCGGGCCTGTCTCCCCGTCGATCCCGCCAAGGTGCGTTACAGCGGCGACACACTCCTCATCGAGGTGGAGAGCAAGTTCAAGAAGAACTACGTGCTCCGGAAGCTCCCCAAGCTCCGGGAGGCGGTGGAGGCCGCCTTCGGCCCGGTGGAGATCCAGGTGACCGAGCTCCCGCTGGTGGAGGAGCTGGAGCGCCGCGAGGAGGAAGAGGCGGGCCCGGGGGCGCGCATCGTAGTGGTGGGCGTGGGGAACGGGGGCATAAACGCCCTCGCCCGCATCCGCGAGACCGGCCTGCGGGGAGTGCGCCTCGTCGCCATGGACACCGATTCCCAGATCCTCTCCGTGTGTCGGACGGACGACAAGCTACAGCTCGGGGCGGAGGTGACGGGGGGTAGGAGCACGGGGGGTGACCATCGCAAGGGGAAGGCCGCTGCCGAGGAGACGGCGTGGGAGATAAGGTCGCTCCTGGAAGGGGCTGACCTGGTCTTCCTCACCTGCGGCCTCGGGGGCGGGACGGGCACCGGGGCCGCCCCGGTGATCGCCAAGATCGCCCGGGAGCTCGGGGCCCTCACCGTGGGGGTGGTGACCCTCCCGTTCGCGTTCGAGGGCACGGCCCGGGCCGAGCGCGCCAAGGAGGGCCTCCGGGAGCTCCGGGATGCGGCCGATGTGGTGATCGTGATCGACAACAACCGTCTCCTCTCCCTCTCCCCGCGCGAGACCTCCGTGATCCAGGCCTTCGCCCGGGCTGACGACGTCCTCCGACAGGGGGTCCAGGGCATCACCGACCTCATCACCGTCCCCGGCGTGGTGAACCTCGACTTCGCCGACGTGGCCTCGGTGCTGCGCGGCGCGGGGACGGCCATGATGGGGACCGGCGAGGCGCGGGGCGAGAACCGGGCGGTGCGGGCGGCGAAGGAGGCATCCCAGAACCCCCTCCTGGAGGGAGGAACCATCAGGGGAGCGCGCAAGATCCTCCTGAACGTCACCGGGGGCGAGAACCTCACCCTCGCCGAGGTCACCCAGGCCGCGGAGACCATCCGCAAGGAGGCCCTCACCGAGGCGGAGCTGGTGTTCGGGGCCGTGGTGCGGGAGGAGCTCGCCGACCTGGTGCGGATCACCGTCATCGCCGCCGATTTCCAGGAGGTCTTCTCCATGGAGGAGGAAGAGGAACTTCCGCCCCGAAAGCCCCCGGAGCGCAAGAAGAAGCGAGACCGCGGAGACCTGGATTACCCTGCGTTCCTGCGCCGCCTGGAGGGGTGAGGCTTGCGTCCGGGCCTCCGATCACTGCTCGTCCTCTGTATCCTATGCCTCGGCACCACATCGGCGGCCGAGCTCGGGTACGTGCTCCGGCTCGAGCTATCCCCGGGCGACTCCAGATGGCTACTGGAAGGTGAGGCCACGGTCACGGGGCGGGCGCCGGCGGCCGTGGATACGCTCGTCTTCCGGTTCTTCCAGGGCATCAACGCCCCCGTCGACCTCCGGACGGTTAGAGAGGGGGAAAGGGAGCTCCCCTGGGATTCCGTGGATCCCACCGCGGTGGCCGTATCCCTCTCCTTGGAGGAGGGCCAGAGCTTCTCCGTCACCCTCTCTTACGCCATCGAGGTCCCCCCGTTCCCCGGCGGCGGCTACGGGACCCTGGCCGCGGGGGAGGGGACGGTGGTGGTATCCCAGGCCTACCCGGTCCTCGCCCCCTGGCGCGATGGGTGGGTCGTCGAGCCCGTGTTTCCGTGGGGGGACGCATTGGTGGCCGAGGTCGCCGATTACGCGGCGGAGATCGAGGCGCCGCCCGGGTGGACGGTGGTCGCCACCGGGACGGAGGAGGAGCTCCCCTCCGGGGCGGTGCACGTGGAGGGTCACGACCTGAGGGAGTTCGCGTTCGTCCTCGTGGAGGACTACGAGGACGCGGCGACGGACGCGGCGGGAGCGGAGGTCAGGTCGTGGTTTTCGCCTTCGCATCGGTACGCAGGGGAGAAAGCGCTCCGGCTCGCCGCCCGGGCGCTGGAGCGCTGTGCCGCCCTCCTCGGGGGGTACCCCTTCCCGGAGCTCGACGTGGTGGAGGTGCCCCTCAGAGGGGCCGCGGGGGTGGAATTCCCAGGCCTCGTCCTCGCCGGGGCGGAC
>JAJRVI010000027.1 GCA_024277405.1 Fidelibacterota bacterium | reverse complement strand
TTCTCGTGGCCCCGCTATGGGCCGCCGTCGCGGGGGGGATCTCCCTCCTTCTCAGCCTCCACAGGAGATCTTGTCCTGGGGACCTGGGGGCTTGATCTTCCTCCCGAAGAAGCTCACCCCCCGATGCACTAAATAGGAGATCCCTACTCCCACGAAGAGGAGCTCCAGGAACCTGAAGGTGAGCACGAAGGCCACGGCGCGTTCCGATGGTATCCCCACCAGGCCCAATATCGCCATCCGCCCGCCTTCGGCGATCCCTACCCCCGCCGGGGTGATCCAAAAAAACGAGGAGATGATCACGTTGATGCTGAAGTAGAGGGAGAGCTGCGGGAAGGTGAGCCAGGTCTTCTGCCCCACCCCGAAGAAGATCTGGGGGCGCATATAGTTACAGAAAACGGCCAGCGATTGGAACGCGAACGCCAGCAGGGCGTATAGAGGGCGACGGCTCAACACCCGATGGGCGGTCTCCTCCACCTCGCATATCTTCCGTGCGGCCCGTGTGAAGAACCCCGTGCGGGGGAAGAGGGACGCCAGGGCGAAGAACGCCCGACTCAGGAGGCGGTAGTTCCGCACGAACGCCCACAACACGAAGAAGGAAAAGAGGAGCAGGCCGCCGAGACTCACCAGCAACACCTTTTTCGTGAAGTACGCGATATTCGGGGACACGATAACGAAGAATCCTCCGATGGAGGCGAACAGGATCGTGCTCACGGCCGCGAGGATCCGTTCCACCACCACCGTGGCCGTGATCTCCGTGATGGGGGTTTCACCCTCCCCCACCAACATCACCCGCACCGGCTCACCTCCGAGGTAGGCCGAGGGGGTGAGGTAGCTCACCGCGAACCCGGAGGCGAGGGACCCGATGAGGCGCGTCCAGCGGGGCCGGATACCGAGGGCCGAGAGCAACACCCTCCAGCTGAGAATCCAGAACAACAGGGCGAAGACGACGTCGCCGAACACGGCCAGGAACCCCCACCACCCGAGCCGGACGATCTCCCCCAACACGTCCAGGGGACCCGCTAAATAGAGTACGAACCCGAAAAGTCCGAATCCCAAAACCCCGAGGAGAATGCTCAAAAGACGCCTATGCATATCCCTTCAAAGATATCGGGTCAGCGAGGGCTTTTCCATTCCGTTCGGGCTTGGTCCCGTATCCATGTGCGGCGGGGGCTCGATCCCGAACCTCCGCAGGATCGCAGGGGCTATAGCCCAGATGGGGGGGTCCCGGGCGAGCTCCGGGTCGCCGCGGTGGCACAGGATGCCCTTCGCCCGGTGGTGGGCGGGGAGGCTCGGGGGGGAGAACGCCTCGTGGTGGAGGAAAAGGAAGTGGCTCGAGATCAGGACATCCTCCCGCCCGATCAGGAAGAGGTCCGGGGCATCCTCGGTCCTTTCCCCCCAGTAGATCTCGTCCGCGGACATGATCCGCGCCACCAGGGGATCCCCGCCGGGGAGGCGTGTCTCGTACAGCGCCTCTATCACCTCGCTTCTCCGGTCCCCATCGCACACGGTGATCGCCCCCATCCCCCCCAGGGAATAGGCGGCGGTGCGATCCCAATCCGCGTCGTTCAGGGAGGGGAAGAGGGCGTGCCCGAGGAGGGCCCCCCGCCAGAAGGTGGCCAGGTCCCGGGTCGGAGGGAACTTGTCCAGCGCGCGGGCGATTCCCTCCGCCAACCGTTGGACCCTCACGGGGCTGATTCCGGAGGCGAAGAGCACCCGCTTTACCCAGCGGCGGGCCCCACCCCTGAGAATGATGAACCCCCGTTGCCAGAGCCACGTGTTGAGGTGGAATTCCCATCGTACTGGGCCCATACCGTGATCCGAGATGACGAGGACATCCCGGGGGGCCAGTTCCCCCACAAGTTCCCCCAACGCGCGGTCGGCCTCGGCGAATACCTCCTCCACGGCGTCTTCGCCCCAACGCGAGTGCTGCACAGTGTCCGTTACCTGGTAGTGGACCCCCAACACCCGGGGGCGGTAGGCCCGGGCGAGGACCAGGGCGGCGCGGGTCCTCCGGCGGATAGCCTCCTTGAGCTCCTCGATCCACCCCGCCCCCGGCCGGGGAGGAGGGGGACTGAACTGGTATGTGCCCACTTCCTCCCGCAGCAGGCGCATGGCCTCCGGGGGGTGGGTCGGGGAGCGACTCGGGGCGAGGAACCCGGGGACCCAAAACCCCCGTTTCAGCGGCCGCGGGGGGAACCCCATCGGGAAGCCCAGGAAGCCCACGGGGACCGCCTCGGCGAGGAGTTCCCAGAAGGTGGGAAAGGGGAAGTCCTGGGCGCTCACGAGGCGGGGTCTCTCCCCGGGGCGGTAGTGCAGGAAATCGAAGATCCCGTGCTTACCGGGGTTCACCCCGAGGTGGAAGCTCGCCCAGGCCGTGGGCGTTATGGGGGGAACGGTGCTTATCAGGGGGCGGACCCCGTTCGGCCCCACGAGACCGCGCAGGTTGGGGAGGATCCCCCCCTCCAGCCAGCGACGTACCGGCCCGTACGGTGCCCCGTCCCAGGCGACGATCAGGAGGTCCGGTTTCATCGTGAACCAGTTTCTAGCAGGACCGCGCCCGGAATACAACCGCGGGCCCGGGTCAGATCTTCCCCGTGATCATCCAGGTCGCGTAAATGAGGAGCCGGAGGTTCCCCCGGACGAGGTAATCGATCATCCCCCGGGGGAAGCGGCGGGGGGCATTGGTCACCCACAGGTCCCGGATGAGGACGACCTTGCCCCTCCGCCGCAGTTTGAGCCCCAGCAGTATGTCCTCGTAGTCGGGGTAACCCCGGGGGAAGGAACCGTCGGGGAGCCTGAACCCGCCCACCGCGAGGAACTCCTCCCGCCGTACGGCGAAGTTGGGGCCCGGCAGGGGGGTGAACCCCAGGCGGAAGAGCAGCGGGCGCACCGCGTTGCTGATCCAGTTCCCGCTCAGGATGTTCCACCATCCCTCGTAGCGGAAGGGGCCGCAGGCCGCGACGACCTCCGGATCGGAGAACGGGGCGATCAGGCGGGCGAGCCAATCCGGGGGCGGGTCCACATCGGCATCGGTGGAGACCACGATCTCCCCGGA
>JAJRVI010000026.1 GCA_024277405.1 Fidelibacterota bacterium | reverse complement strand
GGCCGGCTACAAGGAGGTCACCCTCCTCGGTCAGAACGTGGACGCCTATGGGCTGGATCTCCGTGACGGCACGAACTTCGCGCGGCTCCTGCGGGAGGTCGCCGGGATCCCCATCCCCCGGATCCGGTTCACCTCCTCCCACCCGGCGTACATGACTGACGAGACCATCGCCGCCATCGCCGAGGGGGGGAACATCTGCGAGCACGTACATCTCGCGGTCCAATCGGGGAGCGACCGGGTCCTCGCGGCCATGCGCCGGGGCTACACCCGCGAGAGGTTCCTCCGGGTGGTGGAGAAGCTCCGGGCCGCGATACCCGGGGTCAACGTCACCACCGACATCATCGTGGGCTTCCCGGGCGAAACGGAGGAGGATTTCGAGGAGACCCTATCCCTCATCCGGGAGGCCCGGTTCGGGACGGTGTACGCCGCCATGTATTCCCCCCGGCCCTACACCGCCGCCGCCCGGATGCCGGACGACGTCCCCGCCGCCGAGAAGAAACGGCGCCTGGAGGCGGTCCTCGCCGAGGCGCGCCGGGTCGCCCAGGAGATCAACGAGGGGAAGCTGGGGAAGAGGGAGGAGGTCCTGGTGGAGGGGTATCTCGCGAGCAAGGGGCTCTACTACGGCAAGACCCGGGACATGCGCACCGTGCTCCTCCCCGGGGACGAGGGGCTGGTGGGCGAGTTCGTGTGGGTCAAGTTCGAACGGGCGACCCCCGGGGCCCTCTACGGCGAGGCCGTCAAGGAGCCGGTGGCATGATCCTCACCGTCACCCTCAACCCCACGCTGGACAAGTTCTACTGGGTGGACCACCTGCCGTTGTCCCTCGAGCGGGCGGAGGAGGAGATCCTCATCCGCGCCCGCAAGTCCACCGCCTCCGCGGGGGGCAAGGGGATCAACGTCTCCATATTCCTCGCCTGCATGGGGGTGGAGACGGTGGCCATGGGGTTCCTCGCCGGCCACACCGGGCAGATCATCCTCCGGGACCTGTTGGAGAAGGGTGTGACGGCCAACTTCGTGTGGATCGAGGGGGAGAACCGTACCAACGTCACCATCATCGAGAAGGGCAGGGAATACCACCCCGTGAAGATCCACGAGGAAGGCCCCAGGATCCCGTCCCACGCCCAGGAGATCTTCCTGCGGAAGTACCGGAGGATGCTGAAGCGGGCGGAGTACGTGGTGCTGGCCGGAGCGATCCCCCCGGGGGTGCCGGACACGGTTTACCGCGAGCTGACCCAGGAGGCGAAGGAGGCCGGGGTCAAGGTGGTCCTCCACGCCGGGCGCCGGCCCCTGTGGGAGGCGGTGAAGGTGGGGCCCTACTTCGTGAAGCCGGACGTGCGGGAGGAGCTCATGGTGGGGGACATGCCGGTGCGCACCGAAGGGGAGATCATCGCCGCCGGTAAGCGGGCCGTGGAGTACGGGTGTCAAGCGTGCCTCATCTCCCACCACGTGACCGGGGACGTCCTCATCACCCCCGAGGGCATCTGGGAGTACGAGGCGAAGGTCCCGTTGACGAAGTTCAAGAACCTGGTGGGGGCCGATGACGCGTTGGTGGGAGGGGTGCTCTACCGGCTCGCCCGGGGGGACAAGCTCACCGAGGCCGTGCGGTTCGGCATGGCGGCGGCGGTGGCCTCGGCGGAAGTGGAGCCCAAGATGTGCCTCGCCCCCGCGGCGATCGAGCACGAGATGCGGGCCGTGGAGGTCCAGTTCAAGGAGGGCCTGTGAAGGCACGGGACCTCATGCGCCGCGACCTCACCTCGGTGGAGCCGGATACCCTCATCTACGAGGTGGTCTACCTCATGGAACAGTCCGGCCTCTCCACCCTCCCGGTGGTGGACGAGGAGGGGAAGCTGGTGGGGATCATCACGGAGCACGACCTCATCCACGCGGCCCTCCCGGAGTACTTCGACATGCTCCACTCCATCTCCTTCCTCCCGAACCTGAATCAGATCCAGAAACGCCTCAAGGAGATGGCCTTCCGCCCCGTATCGGAATACATGAAGGAGGTCACCTCCGTCCACCTGGACGACGAGGACCTCCACATCGCGGACCTCCTCATCCGCAAGCGCCTCAAGCAGATCCCGGTGGTGGACGGCGAGGGCCATCTGGTGGGGGTAATCCGCAGGATAGATATCCTCTCGCGCCTCATCCGCTGATGGAGTTCTTCGCGCTGGACCTCGAGACGACGGGGCTCGACCCCAAACGGGCCGAGATCCTGGAGATAGCCTGGGTGCGGTTCGCGGACGGCAGGCCCCGGCAACGGTTCCAGACGCTGGTGCGGGTGGCGTTCCTCCCCCGGGAGGTGGAGGAGCTCACCGGGATCTCCGCGGAGAGGCTGCGGCGGGCCCCGTGGATCGGGGAGGTGTTGCCCGGGGTCCTGGAGCGTCTCGCCGGGGCGGTGGTGGTGGCCCACAACGCCCCCTTCGACCGCGCCTTCCTGGAGGAGGCGGCGGGGCGCCTCGGGATCGAGCTGCCCCCCATACACTGGGTGGACACCCTCTCGCTGGCGCGCCTCATCTGGCCGGAGCGGGAAAGCCACGCCCTCCCGGCCCTCAGGGAGGTGCTCGGGATCGCCCCCCACGGGGCCCACCGCGCCCTCCCCGATGCCGAGGCCACGGGCCGGCTCTTCCTCGAGGAGATCGCGGCCTTCCACTACCTCCCCGAGGGGACCCGCGAGCTCCTCCTGGGCTGGCTCCCCGGCCCGGCCCGGGAGCTCTTCCGGGAGCCCCCCGAGGGGTCGGGGCCCGCCCGGGGACGGGCCCTGGTCGAGGAGGTGTTCGGGCTCCTCCAGCGGAAGCTCCCCTCCTTCTCGCTGCGCCCCACCCAGGTCTCCTACGCGGCCACGGTGGAGCGCGCCCTGGAGGAGGGGGGGATCTACCTGCTCGAGGCGGGCCCGGGGACGGGCAAGACCTACGGGTACTCCGTGCCGCTCCTTTTGTCCCTGGGGGAGCGGCGGGCCGTGATCTCCACCCGGACCAAGGCCCTCCAGGACCAGCTCTGGCGCCGGGATTTGCCCCTGCTGCGGGAGGCCCTCCGGGCCGATGTGCGCCTGGCTCTCCTCAAGGGCAGGGAGAACTACGTCTGCCTACGGCAGCTGGAGCGGGAACGGGGCCTCTTCGGCCGCGAGCTCCTGGGGCGGGTGGAGGCCTGGCTCGAGCGGACCGAGACCTACGAGGTGGGGGAGCTGTACCCCCTCCTGGGAGGCTCCCCGGAGGGCCTGGCCCTGATCGAACGCCTGCGGGATAGGCCCCACCGGTGCGTGGGGCGGGAGTGCCCCTTCCTGGGGGAGTGTCCCTCGCGGCGGGCCAGGAAGCGGGCCCAGGAGGCGGGGATCGTGGTGGTGAACCACTCCCTGTTGGTGGCCGACTTCGCCGCCGATGGCGGGCTGCTCGGGCCCTACGATTTCCTCGTGGCCGACGAGGCCCACGCCCTGCCGCGGGCATTTCAGGAGGGCCTCACCCGGACGGCGTCCCCGGGTGAGGTGGCGCGTCTCCTCGACGAGGTGGAGGCGTCCCTGCCCCCGGAGCTCGTGCCCCGTCGGGCGTTGCGGGGCGCCCGGCGCGAGCTCGCCCGCTTCCGGGAGAAGCTCGGGGGGCTCGTGCCCGAGGATCCCAGCCCCTACGGCCACCGGGAGGGACTCCGCCTCCTCTCCCTCGCCCAGGACCTCATCTGGAGGTTGGTGGACCTGCGGGATGCCCTCGGGGGGGCCGCGGGCCCCCTGTCGGGGGAGGAGCGGGCCCTGGTGGAGGGGCTGGTCGCGGCCCTGGAGAGGGCCGCAGGGGAGCTGGAGTTCGTGCTCGGGGCCGGGGACCCGGGCCACGTCTTCTGGAGCGAGCGCGCCCCCGATCCCCGGTTCCACGCCACCCCCCTCGAGTTCGGGGGCATGCTCGCCGACGGCCTGTGGGGGCGCCTCGCCGGGGCGATCCTCACCTCCGCCACCATCTCCGTGCGCGGGCGGGTGGACTTCCTCCTGCGGGAGCTGGGGATCGCGCACGCCTCACACCGGGTCTTCCCCGCCCCCTCCCCCCCATCCGGGGCGGCGGCGTCCCTCCTCGATTTCCTGCCCCACCCCGACGGGGAGGAGTTCGCGGAACAGCTCTCCTGGCTCCTGCGGGAACTCCACCTCCGGCTCGGGCGGAAGACCCTCGCCCTCTTCACCTCGCGCCGGATGCTGCGGGCGGTGGAGGGGAAACTCGGGGATATCCCCGTGATCTCGCAGCTCTCGCACGGCGATGCCGCCCGGGCGATAGAGCTCTTCCGAAAGGCCCCCGCGCCGGCCCTGCTTCTGGGGCTCGACACGATGTGGGAGGGGGTGGATTTCCCCGGCGAGGAGCTGGAGGTCCTCGTCGTGGCCCGCCTGCCCTTCCCCAACCCCACCGATCCCGTGGTGCGGGCCCAGGAGCGGCGCCTGCGGGAGCAAGGCCTCGAGCCCTTCACCGAGCTCTATCTCCCCCGCGCGGTGCTCAAGCTGGCCCAGGGTGCGGGGCGGCTCCTGCGCGGCCCCGGGGACCGGGGGGCGGTGATCATCGCCGACCGGCGCATCGTGACCAAGCCCTACGGGGAGGCGTTCCGCGCGAAGCTCGCCCTTCCCCTGCGGGTCGCATCCTCGTTCGAGGCCCTTTTCTTTGCCCTGGAGGAGCTCTTCCGTTAACCTTGGGGCACATGGCCTACGTTAGATGGTCACGGTATTTGCTCCCTACGTGGAAAGAGGAGCCGGCGGAGGCGGAGATCCCCTCCCACCGGTTGATGCTCCGAGCGGGCCTCATCCGCAAGGTCGCGTCCGGGATCTACGAGTTCCTCCCCTTCGGATACCGTGCCCTCCGGAAGGTGGAGCGGATCGTCCGGGAGGAGATGGACGCCATCGGGGCCCTTGAGATGAAGCTGCCGGTGCTCCAGCCCGAGGAGCTGTGGCGGAGGACCGGCCGCTGGGATGACTTCGGCCCCGAGATGTTCAAACTCGTCGACCGGAAGGGTCAGGGCTTCGCCCTCGGCCCCACCCACGAGGAGATCATCACCGAGCTCGCGGCGCGGGAAATAAGCTCCTGGCGGGACCTTCCCCTCACCCTCTACCAGATCGGCGAGAAGTACCGGGACGAGATCCGGCCCCGCTTCGGGGTCATGCGGGCCCGCGAGTTCCTGATGAAGGACGCCTACAGCTTCCACGCGAGCTGGGAATCCCTGGAGGAGACCTATCGCGACATGTACACCGCCTACTCCCGCGTCTTCACCCGCTGCGGCCTGATCTTCGTGGTGGTGGAGGCCCCCACCGGGGTGATGGGGGGGAACGTCTCCCACGAGTTCATGGCCATCGCCGACACGGGGGAGGACGAGATCGCCCTCTGTTCTTCCTGTGGCTACGCGGCCAACCGCCAGGTGGCCCGCACCAAACCCCCGGCTCCCCCGCCCGGGGAGGAACGGTCCCCCGAGCTCGTGGAGACGCCGGGGGTACGCACGGTGGAGGAGCTGGTGGGATTCCTGGGGGTATCGCCGGCCCAGATCGTGAAGACCTTCCTCTACGTGGGCCGGGACGGGGCGATGGCGGTCCTCGTGCGGGGGGACCAGGAGCTCGAGGAGACGAAGCTCCTCCAGGCCGTGGGGGATCCCACGTTGCGGCGGGTGGATGACCCTGCGGAGGCGGAACGCATCTCCGGGGCGCCGTTCGGGTTCCTGGGCCCCATCGGCCTCGCGATCCCCGTATGGGCGGACGAGGCGGTGCGGGATATCCCCGCGGCGGTGGCGGGGGGGAACCGGGAGGGCTACCACTACGTGGGCGCCCGGGCCGGGCGGGACTTTCGGGTGGACAGGTACCTGGACCTCCACCGGGCCAACGAGGGCGATCCCTGCGGCCGCTGTGGGGCCCCGCTGCGCATCCGCAAGGGGATCGAGGTGGGGCAGATCTTCCAGCTCGGCACCAAGTACTCCCGGGCCCTGGGGGCCACGTTCCTCGACCGTGACGGGGAGGAGAAGCCCCTCATCATGGGGTGCTACGGGATCGGGGTCTCCCGGATCCTGGGGGCGGTGATCGAGCAGCACCACGACGGGGATGGGATCATCTGGCCCCTGGAGATCGCCCCCTTCCAGGTGGTGATCGCGGTGTTGCGGCCGGACGTGGCGGAGCAGATGGAGCTCGCGGAGCGGCTCGCGGGGGCCCTGGATCGGGCCGGCCTCGAGGTGCTCCTCGACGACCGCGATCGCTCCCCAGGGGAGAAGTTCCACGACGCCAAACTCATCGGTATCCCGGTGCTCCTCGTGGTGGGGCCTCGGGCCCTCAAGCGCGGCGAGGTGGAGGCCGAGCGGCGCCGGGACGGGGCCCGGGCGGCCTTCGCCGCCGCGGAGGAAGCGGTGGTCCGCGGCGTCCGGGAGCTCCTCCGGGCAGAGCTCATTTGACAGCGGAACTTCCCAACGCTATACTTCGTTAACCGTTTCAGGAGATCATCCCCATGAAAGTTTCGGCCATCATCCCGGCCTTTAACGAGGCCGAACGCATCGGTGCTGTTATCGAACCCCTCTTGGACGTCCCCGAGGTGGACGAGGTCATCGTCGTGGACGACGGCTCGTCCGACGAAACGGCCGAGGTGGCACGGAGATACGGGGTAAAGGTGATAAGGCTTTCCGAGAACAAGGGCAAGGCGTTGGCGTTGGACGCCGGCGTGAAGGAAGCCAGGAACGACCTCCTCCTCTTTTTGGACGCGGATCTCATCGGCCTCAAGCCCGCGCACGTGCGGAAGCTCCTATCGGCGTACGCGGAAGGGGGGGCGGATATCGTGGTCGGGGTGTTCAAGGAGGGCCGGGCCGCCACGGACCTCTCCATGAAGATCGCCCCCTTCCTCTCCGGGCAGCGGGTACTGCACCGCCGCGTGTGGGAGCGCGCCCGCCACGCGCTGGACGAGGACACCTCCTTCGGCGCGGAGATCGCCCTCACCAAGGCCGCGCTGAAGGAGGGATGGAAGCACCGGCGGGTGCCCCTGGAGGGGGTATCCCACGTGCGCAAGGAGGAGAAGCGGGGGTTCCGCGACGGGCTGCGGGACAGGTTCTACATGTATCGCGATATCCTGCGGACCCTATTCCGCAAGCTGTGAGGACGGTGGTGACGTGAAGATAGCTATCGGCGCCGATCACGCCGGGTATCACCTGAAGGAAGCGCTGCGGGAGGGAATATTGGCGGAATACGAGGTACTGGATTTCGGCACCCACTCGCCCGAGCGGACCGACTACCCCTTGTACGCCTTCGCCGTGGGCGAGGCGGTAGCGGGGGGCGAGGCCGATCTGGGGATATTGATCTGCGGGACCGGGATCGGGATGTCGATGGCCGCGTCCCGCGTGCCCGGCATCAGGGCGGCCCTGTGCACGAACGTGTACATGGCCAAGATGGCACGGGCCCATAACGACGCGAACGTCCTCTGCCTCGGGGGAAGGGTGATAGGCCCTGGCCTGGCGGAGGAGATCGTGCGGGCCTTCCTCACCACGGCCTTCGAGGGGGGGCGCCACGCGCGCCGTCTGGAGCTCCTCGACCGAGGACCGCGGGGGAACGGGGGGTGATGGGAGTGGAACTCACGGAAATCCGCGGCAAGCCCCTGGATGAGCTCCTGAAGCTGGCCAAGGAGCTAGGTCTGGACGGGACGGGCGAGATGGGGCTTTACGAGCTCCAGCTCGCCGTGATGCGCGCCCTGGCGGAGAAGGAGGAGCTCTACGCCGAGGGGATCCTGGAGATCGTCACCACGGACAACGCCAATTTCTTCGGGTTCCTGCGCGACAAATCCTGCTTGCCCTCCCGCTACGACGTGTACGTCTCCCCCTCCCAGATCAGGCGGTTCAACCTCAAGAACGGCGACGTGGTGCGCGGCCTCGTGCGCCCCCCGAAGAACGGCGAGAAGTACTTCGCCCTCCTGCGGGTGGACCTCGTGGACGGCAAGGACCCCGAGGAGGTGCGCCGGCGCCGCGACTTCCACGAGCTCACCCCCCTGCACCCCAACGAGCAGTACATCCTGGAGCACGATCCCGACGAGCTCTCCACCCGCATGATCGACCTCTTCGCCCCCATCGGCAAGGGGCAGCGCGGCCTCATCGTCTCCCCGCCCAAGGCGGGAAAGACCACCCTCCTCAAGCACATCGCCCAGGGCATCGAGTCCAACTACCCCGAGGTGAAGCTCCTGATCCTCCTCGTGGCCGAGCGCCCCGAGGAGGTCACCGACTTCCGCCGCTCGGTGAAGCGGGCCGAGGTCGTGGCCGCCACCTTCGATATGGAGCCCCACCACCACACCCGCGTGGCCGAGCTCGTGACCGCCGAGGCCAAGCGCCTGGTGGAGGTGGGGTACGATGTGGTGATCCTCATGGATTCGCTCACCCGCCTCGCCCGGGCGTACAACCTCTCCATCAATCCTTCGGGGAAGCTTCTCTCGGGCGGCATCGACCCCACCGCCCTCTACAAGCCCAAGGAGTTCTTCGGGGCGGCCCGGAACATCGAGGAGGGCGGGTCCCTCACCATCATCGCCACCGCACTCATCGACACCGGCTCCCGCCTGGACCAGGTGGTGTTCGAGGAGTTCAAGGGCACCGGCAACATGGAGCTCGTCCTCAACCGGGACCTGGCCAACAAGAGGATCTTCCCCGCCATCGACCTACTTCAGTCCGGGACGAGAAAAGAGGAACTCCTGCTCGAGCCGGATGTCCTTCGCAAGGTCCACATCCTCAGGCAATTAATTGCCAACATGGAACCGGAACAGGCGTTGCTCTTCATCATGAGCAAGATGAAGCAGACCAAGGACAACAGACAGTTCCTGGAGCTCATGAACAGTGAGTAGAGAGATCCTCATCGGCCTGTTGGTGCTCCTGGTGTTGCCCCTGGCGGTGGCCACCTACCTCCTCCAGGATGCCTCGGGCGCAGGAGGGGACATCGGCGGCCCGTTGGGGACCGCCTCCGGCGCCCCCTATACCCGCTACCGCGTCCTGCCGGGGGACACCCTGGCGAGCATCTCCCGCCGCTATAACGTGCCCATCGAGTACCTCCAGGCGAGCAACGGGATCGCGGACCCGCGCGCGCTCCGCGCCGGCCAGACCATCCTCCTCCCCAAGGGCGGCGTCATCCACACGGTGAAGGAGGGCCAGGGCCTCCACGACATCGCCGAGAGCTACGGGGTGGACGAGTTCGACATCATCGCCGCCAACGACCTCGACGGCCTCCCCCTGCCCGGGGACAAGCTCCTCATCCCCAACCCCCGGCGGATCCCGTGGCTCGAGGCCCTGAAGCTCGGCTGGCGGCCGGACGCGACCTTCATCTGGCCCCTGCGGGGGCGCCTCACCTCCCTGTTCGGGCCCCGCACCCATCCCATCTACGGCACCCCGGATTTCCACACCGGGATCGACTTCGGGGTGCCCGAGGGGACGCCCGTGCACGCGGCCGCGGCCGGGGTGGTGAGCTTCGCCGGGCGACAGGGCGGGTACGGGATCCTCGTCGTGATCGAACACGCCGGCGGCTTCTCCACGTATTACGCCCACCTCTCCCGGGCCCTGGTGGAGGTAGGCCAGTTCGTGGAGCAGGGCCAGGTGATCGCCCTCTCGGGGAACACCGGGCTCTCCACGGGCCCCCACCTCCACTTCGAGATCCGCCGCTACG
>JAJRVI010000005.1 GCA_024277405.1 Fidelibacterota bacterium | reverse complement strand
TCTCGATGGCCTCGGAGATGGCGATCCCCAATGAGCCGGTGGAATCGGGATCTTCCGCCAGGATCCGGCGTCCCGCCTCCGTGCGGTCCGAGGGAGAGGGGATTACCTCCGCGCCGTAGATCTGCATCATCACCCGTCGGTACGGCTTCTGTTCGTAGGAGACCCGCACCATGTATACGGTGCAGCGGAGTCCGAACACGTGGCACGCGAAGGAGAGGGCGCTTCCCCACTGACCGGCGCCGGTCTCGGTGGTGAGGCGATCGGTGCCCTCGATCTTGTGGTAGTAGGCCTGGGCTACAGCGGTGTTAGGCTTATGAGAGCCGGTGGGGCTCGTGCCCTCGTACTTGTAATAGATCCGTGCCGGCGTGTCCAAGGCCCGCTCCAGGTTCACCGCGCGGAAGAGAGGGGTAGGCCGCCAGAGACGGTACACCTCGAGGACCTCATCCGGGATCTCGATGAAACGGTCGGTGGAGATCTCCTGGGCCACACACTCCTCGGCGAACAGGGCCTTCAGGGCCGTGGGGTCCAGGGGTTCCTTCGTCCGTGGGTCGAGGGGCGGGGGGAGGGGACCGCCGAGATCCGCGAGCACGTTGTACCACCGCCGTGGCAGTTCCTCCTGGGGCAGATTGAAGACTCGTCTCACCGTGACCTCCTTTCACAGGGGTTTTGTCTCGGGGATGGAGCCATCGCCCGATAGGAAATAAAGACGCGGGGAAAGGACCACCAATCTTCGATGGGGGGATGTGACAGGAGCGCGGGGCCCTTAACTACGCCAAACACAACCTCCTGCTGTATTCGGCATCCACACCTCCTTGGGAACGCCGGGGATTATAGGACAAGGGGGCACACGCGCCAAGCGCCGCGGTATTCCCCCATCTACGTGCGGATTTATCGTCACGCACGGCGTATAATGCTTTTAGAACGATAAGAGAGTTGAATCCATGAAGGAGGATGATGGAGATGCGCAAAGCGATCCTGAGCGGGCTTCTTCTGTTGTGGCCGTTGGCGGCCTTACCACTCAGCCTCTGTGACTATCGGGCGCCGGAAACGAGCCTCATCGATATGAAGCTTTCCTTCGCCTACCACTACCTCGAGGATCCGGATAGGCCGGGGATCGAGGTCAATGCGGGCAACGTCTCGTTCACCTACAGCCAGATCTACAGTGCCCCGGAGAGCGGCTTCTCGCTCGCCGCCACCGGGATCTTCGGCCTGGAGAACTTCGCGTTGGCCGAGGCGTTGACCGAGGCCTCGGGCACTTACCGGTATTACCTCGACACCGAGGAGCCCCTCTTCCTTTTCGGGGGCTTCGAGAGCCGCTGGCGCACCGACGCCCGCTACCTCCAGCCCTGGATACAGGCCATGTTCGGCCTCGGTTACGGCCGGTTCAACGACGTGACCCCGCTGGCCAAGGCCCTCCTCATCGAGGAGGATCTCCTCCGGCTCGGCGCCATCCCTGCCTCCCTCTCCGAGGACGCGTTGATGGCCATCGCCCAGGAGATAGGGAGGATGATGGAGTACGAGAAGGTCAAGGACCTCGTGGCAAAGGTGGAGGAGATCATCGAGACCGATGCCGGCGTCGACCTCGACGCCAGGGCCGTGCTCACCGTCGAGGAGAGGATCACGGAGACGGGACGGGAGCGCTTCTGCGGCGGAGCGCTCCAAGCGGGCGTCGGGTACGAGATCCTGGATCCGGAGCGCAAGGAGCGGGACATCGTGCTCAACGCCTCCGCTGACTGGGCCGTCGCCCCCGAGCCCCATTCCCAGCTCCTCCTGCGCAGCAACCTCTCCGCCCCCCTCCCCTGGAAGGACGCGTATCGGTTCACCATCGTGGCGACATACGATTACGAGATCAACGGGCGCACATCGTTCTCGACGAACTATTCCCTGGAGTGGCCGAAGGTCCCCGAGGACGCGACCCCCGAGGATCGACACGCGGCGGTCTTTCAGCTGAGCCTGAACCTCGGGGGCTGGGACATCTCCATCCTGCTTTCCTTCACGAAGGGACCGGGTGACGTGGCCTGGACACAGGAGTTCTCGATCTCCGCGGCGATAGATCTCCGCTAGATCCGGTAGTAGTCCCGGACGAATGCGGCCATGGTCCCGTCGGCGAGGGCCATGGCCGCCTCTTTTCTGGGGAAGAAACGTGCCTCGGCGATCTCGTCCGGATCGGGCCGGGGGTTCCCGTGTAGCTCCACCGCGAAGAAGAAGATGATCCAGTGGAGGCCCGTGTGCTCCCCCACCTTCGCCCGCACGCCGAGGAGCTCCCCAACGCTGCAGCCGACCCGGAGCTCCTCCTCCACCTCGCGGCGCACCGCCTCCTCGGGCGTCTCGCCGAAGGAAAGGAACCCACCGGGCAGGGACCAGAGGCCCGCCGTCAGTCCCCGCGCGGCCCTCACCAGCAGCAAGCTCTCCCCGCGCTCGACGATCCCCTCGGCCACCACCCGGGGCATGGACCGATGTACCACCTCCCGCAGGATCGGGGCCACATCCTCCCGGGCGGGAACCTCGTCCTTACCGATCCAGTCCTCGGGATGCGCCTCGAGGCGGGGGACGCCCACGGCCACCCCCTCATCGCCCCAGGGGAGTTCGTAGAGGACCCGGTAGGGGAAAGGGATCGGGTCCCCCACCCGGGGCAGGGTGAGCCTGCCCCCACGGCGCACGGTGTAGATCTTCCCATCGGTCTCGAGGTAGAGGTACATGGCCCGCGATTCTATCGGCGATTTCCTTGCTATCTCAAAGGGCTATCGGGGATAATCCCGCGCCGGAGAGAAAGGAGGGAGATGTACAAGATCGTGTCCAAACGGGAACTCTGTTCGGGGATCTGGGAGTATGTGCTGGAGGCCCCCCTCGTCGCCCGCGCCGCGAAGCCCGGGCAGTTCGTCATCATCAGGCTCCACGAGCGGGGGGAGCGGATCCCCCTCGGGCTGGCGGACTGGGATCCCGATGGGGGGACCGTCACCCTGGTCGTCCGGGAGCGGGGGAAGACCACGGCCCAACTCGTGCGGGAGTACGGCCCCGGGGACGCGATCCTCGACGTGGCCGGCCCCCTGGGGAACCCGGTGGATGTCGACCGCCCGGACCGGGCGATATGTGTGGGGGAGGACGCGTGGTGTGCCCAGCTCTACCCCGTGGCCCGGGCCCTGCGGGAGGCGGGCGCCGAGGTGGTCTGCCTCCTCGCCGTCCCGGATGGTGGCCTCTGGAGGGATAGGTTCGGGACGGTGGCGGAGACCTCCTTCGTGTCTGACCCGGCGGGGGCCCTGCGGGAGCGGCTCCAGCGGGCACGCCCCTCCGCCGTCTGGGCGTCGGGGTCGCCGGCGATGATGCGCGCCTGTAGCGAGATCTGCGGGGCGCAGGCCGTCCCCATCGTGGTCTTCCTGCACCCGATCATGCTGGACGGGACCGGGATCTGTGGTTCTTGCCGGGTGGAGGTGGGGGGCGCGGGGAGGTTCGCGTGCCTCGACGGGCCGGCGTTCGACGGGACGCAGGTGAACTGGGACGCCGTTGAGGTACGGCTCGCCG
>JAJRVI010000025.1 GCA_024277405.1 Fidelibacterota bacterium | reverse complement strand
TTCTTCTCCATCTCGGGGTCGGACTTCGTGGAGATGTTCGTGGGGGTCGGGGCCGCGCGGGTCCGCGACATGTTCCAGAAGGCCAAACAGAACGCGCCCTGCATCATCTTCATCGACGAGATCGACGCCGTGGGCAGGAAGCGCGGGGCCGGGATCGGCGGGGGACACGACGAACGCGAGCAGACGCTGAACCAGCTCCTGGCGGAGATGGACGGGTTCGAGGGGAACACCGGGGTGATCGTCCTCGCCGCCACCAACCGTCCCGACGTCCTCGATCCCGCCCTGCTGCGCCCGGGCCGGTTCGACCGCAAGATCGTGGTTCCCCTCCCGGATGTCCGGGGGAGGAGGGCGATCCTGGAGGTCCACACCCGCGACAAGAAGCTCGCCCCGGACGTGGACCTGGAGGTGCTCGCCAAGCGCACCCCGGGCTTCGCCGGGGCGGATCTGGCGAACCTCTGCAACGAGGCGGCCCTCCTGGCCGCGCGCCAGAACAAGGACTACATCGAGATGTCCGACTTCGAGGAGGCCCTGGATCGGGTGCTCATGGGCCTCAAGCGCCAGGGGATGTACATCTCGGAGGAGGAGAAGAGGGTGATCGCCTACCACGAGTCCGGCCACGCCCTGCTCTCCAAGCTCCTCCCCCACGCCGATCCCGTCCACAAGGTGACCATCATCCCCCGGGGCAAGGGCGCTCTGGGCGCCACCGTGCCCCTCCCCACCGAGGACCGCTACATCCTCACCCGATCCCAGCTACTCGACCGCATCACGGTCCTCTTCGGGGGCAGGGCCGCGGAAGAGCTCGAGTTCGGCGAGATCTCCACCGGCGCCTACGACGACCTGAAGCAGGCCACCGAGCTCGCCAAGAAGATGGTGGTGGAGTACGGGATGTCCGAGGAGGTAGGGCCCCTGAGCCTCGCTGAGGAGCGGATGAACGTCTTCCTCGGGGAGGAGATCGTGAAGAGCGAGGAGCACTCCGAGGAGCTGAACGCCGTCATCGACCGGGAGATCCGCCGCATCGTGGACGAATGCCATCGGCGCGCGCTGGACCTCCTCCGGGAGCACAAGGGAGCCCTGGACGTGCTCGCTTCCGAACTCCTCGCCCGGGAGACCCTCGACGGGAGCGAGATCGACGAGATCCTCTCCGGCCTCATCCCCGCGCCCGTGCGGTAAAAGGGCCCTAGCGGGCGCGCTCGAACTCGCCGAGCCGGCCGTGGTAGTGGGCGAGGATCTCCGCGAGGGCGCTCACGGCGATGGCCCCGGGATCCTTCCCCCCCAGGGGGATCCCCACCGGACAGCGGACCCGTTCCACCCTCTCCCGGGGGATGCCCTCCTCGATGAGACGCGTGCGCATCTTGGCCCATTTCGGCCGTGATCCCACCAGCCCCACGTAGGCCGGGGCTTCCTCCCGGGACAGGACGGCCTTGAGGGCGCGGTAGTCCTCCTCGTGGGAGTGGGTGCAGATGAAGACGTAATCGGACACGCCCACAGGGGGGGCCTCCGCGTAGCTCGGGAGGAGGGTCACCGCCGGATCCCCCCCGGCGGCCTCGGGACGGGTATCGTACGCCCTGACCTGGAACGGCAGCGCCTCCCGGGCGAGGCGGAGGAGCTTCCTCCCCACGTGGCCGGCCCCGAGGATGTGGAGCGTCGCCGCGGGGGAGACGAGCTCGTAGTAAAGGGTGGCCCGTCCGCCGCAGATCATGCCCAGGTCCCCCAGGTCGTAGGTGCGGAGCGCGGTGCCCCCCCCCTCGAACAGCCGGAGGGCCTCCTCGATGGCCGCCCGTTCCAGCGCCCCGCCCCCGATCGTCCCCTCGATCGTCCCGTCCGGGAACACGAGCATCTTCGCCCCCGCCTCCCGGGGGACCGGCCCCTCCGCCGCGGCCACCACCACGAGGACGGCCTTCCTCCCTTCCCCCTCGAGCTCCGCCAACCTCCGGTAGATTTCCCTCATCTCACCCGGTGTTTGTACGACAGGCCCCCGCCGTCCGCAAACGCGGGCTCAGGGGGAGCCGGTGACCAACGCGTCCCAATCGAGGGGGGCGGACGCCCCGGGACGGGGGAGGAGGTGGAGGAAGAACTCCACGTTCCCCGCCGGGCCCAACAGGGGGGACCGGATCGCCCCCGCCACCGACCAGCCCAGCTCCTCCTCGGCGAACCGGGCGATCCCGGCGACGACCTCCCGGTGGACCCCCGGGTCCCGCACCACGCCCCCCCTCCCCACCTTATCGCGCCCGGCCTCGAACTGAGGCTTCACCAGGGCGATCACGTCCCCCTTCGGTCGCACGATCCCCACGAGGGCCGGGAGGATCAGCCGGAGGGAGATGAAGGAGACGTCCACGGCGGCCAGATCCACGGGCTCGCCGATCTCCTCCGGCCGCAGGTACCGGGCGTTCACCCCCTCGTGCACCACCACCCGGGGATCGTTGCGAAGCCTCCAGTGGAGGAGCCCCCGCCCCACGTCCACGGCGTGGACCCGTCTGGCCCCGTGCTGGAGGAGGCAGTCGGTGAACCCACCGGTGGAGGCGCCCACATCTAGGCAGACCTTGCCGTGAGGATCGATGTCGAATGCCCGCAGGGCCGCCTCGAGCTTCTCCCCTCCCCGGGAGACGTATCGGGGACGGGCCTTGAGAACCACCTCGGCGTCCCGGGGCACGGGCGTCCCCGGCTTGTCCACGACCCGCCCGTCTACGAGCACCTGGCCGGCCCGGATCAGGGCCTGGGCCTTGGCGCGGGACTCGGCGAGGCCCCGCTCCACCAGGAGCTGATCGAGGCGGACCCGGCGCTTCAACCGCGGACCCGCTCCTCCACCTCCTGATAGAGCTCGAGC
>JAJRVI010000004.1 GCA_024277405.1 Fidelibacterota bacterium | reverse complement strand
CCCGGCGACGGGGATCCCGTGGCGCATGAGGATCTCGTTGGCGGTGCAGCAGATCCCGGCGATGTTGATCCCCCTCGCGCCCCGCTCCTCCGCCAGGCGCCGGAGCTCGGGGTCCTGGGCCGCGAGGACGATCATCTCCGAGAGGGTGGGCTCGTGGCCGTGGACCACGATGTTCACCGCCCCGGGGTCCAGCACCCCCAGGTTCACCCGTGCCCGCAGCGGGGAGGGCGTCCCGAAGAGGACGTCCTGGAGCTCGGTGGCGATCATGGAGCCGCCCCAGCCGTCGGCCAGGGCACACCGCATCCCCTGGAGGACGAGGTTGCGGTAGTCGGCGTCGACCCCCATGGTGGTGCGGTGCATGATCTCCACGATCTCCCGGTCGATCCCCCGGGGCATGATCCCCAGCCTCCGCCACCTCTCCACCCGGGGCTCCGGGGCGCGATAGGCGAAGAGGAGCTCCCCGTCCTGCTTCCCGAACTCCTCCAGGGCCCGGCGGGCTACCTCGGCGGCGAGCTCCGCGTCCCCCTTTCCCTCGGCCTCGAGGCCCAGGGAGTAGGCCACCCGGCGGAGCTTGACCGGGTCCTTGACCGCGTAGTCCCCGCCCGCGCTCGCCACAAGCAGGGTGTGGGCCACGTCCCGGCCGTGGTCGGAGTGGGCGGCGGCCCCGGCGGCGATCATCCGGACGAGGTTGCGGGCGGCGATGGTGTCCACCCCGGCCCCGCAGACGCCGCCCGTCGTCTTCCCCTCCACGATCCGACAGGGGCCCATGACGCAGATCCGGCAGCAGAGCCCGCTCGCCCCGAAGCGGCACTGCGGGGTCTGGGCCTCGTACCGATCCCACGCGGTCGAAAGGCCCCGTTCCCGCGCCACCCCCAACATCTCCCGCGCCGCCCTGTCGATGCTCCTCTCCATCACTCACCTCCCTTGGACCGCTTCAGGGCCCAGACCCTGAGGAAATCGTCCGAGTAGATCTCCTTGTTCAGTATCACCTCGGCCGTGGCCACCGCGGCCATGAGCTCTTCGTCCAGCACGTTGCAGATCGCCGCGTCCAGCCCCGCGGCCATCGCCATCACCACGAAGGTCCGGGTGATCAGGCTCCGTTCCTTCGTCTTGGAGCAGATGTTGGAGAGGCCCACGGAGATGTGGGGCGGGGGATCCGAGAGCAATGTGTACTCCCGGATCGCCTCCAGGACCTTCACCGCCTGGTCCTGCATGAAGCGGATGGGCATGAGCACGGGGTCGAGGAAGATCCGCTCCGGGGGGAGACCGGCCTCGGTGGCGGCGAGGAAGATCTTGGCCCCGTTCTCCACGCGCCGTTCCACGTCCTGAGGGCTCCCCCGCTGGTCCATGGCCACCCCGATGAGCCCGGCCCCGTATTCCACCGCCAGGGGGATGATCTCGGCCAGCTTGTCGTCGTCGGCGGTGGTGGAGTTCACCAGGGCGGGGCGCCCGTCCAGGGCCTCGAGCCCGGCGCGGAGGACCTCCGGGCGGTTGCTGTCCACGGAGATGGGGGTGGGGACCGCCTCCTGGACCACCCGGATCAGCCAGGCCATGTCGGCGGGATCCTTGGAGGCGGCCCCGATGTTCACGTCGATGTAATCGGCCCCGGCGGCCGCCTGTTTCCTGGCCCACTCCCGGATGGGCTCGGGGTCGTGCTCCCGGATGGCCCGGGCGATGTCCTTGAACCCCGCGTTGATCCGCTCGCCGATGAGGATCATCGCTCCTCCCCCATGAGCATCCGGATGGCCCTCTTGACGGCCCGCACCGCCTCGGGATGCCGCATCACCAGGATGTCCGCCCCGGCGAGGAGGTACATGTAGGCGGTGGTGGCCTCCCACAGGGGGCCTCGGAGGTCCTCGTCCCCCCAGGCGGGCTCCTCCTCGAGGGGGGCCCGGGCTTCCTTCACCCCCCATACCTCCCGCCCGATGTCGCACAGGATGGGCTGGGCCATGAGCTTGTCGCCCCCGAGACCCGCGAGCCTGGCCCGCTCCATGATGGAGTAGACGTACTCGATCCCGTATCCCAGGGCACCGGTGGAGGGGTAGATCACCAGGTCCTCCAGGGGGTAGCCGGCGTCCATCGCCAGGATGTTCACCTGCTTGGCGATGTTGATGTCCACCGGCGATTCGGCAATGAGCTTGTGCTTGTAGGCGGTGGCCACCGCCACCAGGGTCTTGTAGTTGTCCTGGGTGATCGTCCCCAGGAGGCAGTTCTCCCCGGCCGCGGCCTCGCCCACCACCGGGAAGACCTCGTTGTCCTTGTCGGGGTTACCACAGCCCCAGATGATCAGGGGCACCCCCACGCTGGCGAGGACCTCCCGCACCGCGGCCGCGGCCTCCTCCGGGGAACGGTTCTCCCCGTTGGGGTCACACCCCACCAGCCGCAGGCAGATGAGATCCGCCCCGTGCTCCTCGACGCACTTCCGCGCCCACTTCCCCGGGGAGTCCAGCACGTCCGCGAAGGGCCCCTTCACCGAATCGGGCCAGTCGTCGGGGGGAACGTCCCAGACCTCCATCGCCACCACGGGCGGATTGGGGATCTCGCCCTCGAAGTGGTGGAAGGGCAGGGCCCTCTCGCCGCCCACCGTGACCACCCGCGTCCGGGTGCCGCCGCCCTCCCGGGTCGCGCCCAGGGTCACGGTGTAGATCGCCTGGGGGTAGCTCTCCCGTACGTCGGGGACCTCGACGGCCATCATCCCTCCTTTCCCAGTCCGAGTCGTTCCAGGATACCCTCCACCGCCCGGCGGGCCGGGGAACCTGGGGGGAGCTCCCGCAAGGGGCGCCCCGCCACCGCCAACTCCGCCACCCCGGGGTCGTACGGGACCGCCCCGATGAGGGGGATGCCCACCTCCCGGATCGCCCCCTCCAGCCCCCGGAGCCCCTCGCTTTCCACCCGGTTCAACACCAGGAACTTGCGGTGTACCCGGAGCTTAAGCTCCTCGGCGAGGCCCACGATCCTCGCCGCCGACCGGAGGGAGACGGGGTTCGGCTCGGCGACCACGAGCAGGGCGTCCACGTCCTGGGTGGTCCGGCGGGAGAGGTGTTCCATCCCCGCCTCGTTGTCCAGGACCACGTAGCGGTAGTTGCCGCGCAGGGTCTCGATGGTCCGTCGCAGCACGTGGTTCACCATGCAGTAGCAGCGCGGCCCTTCCCCGTGGCCCATGGTGAGGAGATCCACCCCCTCGTCCTCCACCAGGCACTCGTGCAGGCCCAGCTCCAGGAGCTGGTCCTTGGGGACGCCGGGGGGGAGGTCGGCCAGGTGCTCCAGGATCTCGTCCCGGAGCTGGCCGATGGTCCTCTCCACCGGGATCCCCAGCGCCTCCCCCAGGTTGGCGTTGGGGTCGGCGTCCACCGCGAGGACCGGGCCCTTTGCCCTCAGGGCCTGGATCATCAGGGCGGCGAGGGTGGTCTTACCGGTGCCCCCCTTGCCCGCCACCGCCAGCACGTAGGGCCTCATACCGGCTCCCCCAGTCCCAGGGCCTTCGTCACGGTGGGGAAACGGGACAGGTCCGTGTGAGGCAGGAACTTCGCCGCCATGAACTCATCGTAGTAGTAAGGGCAGCTGATGAGGTCGTAGTAGGTCACATGTTCGGCGATCCCATGGGCCTCGTCCAGGGCATCCCCGGATAGCAGGGCGAGCTTCGCCCCGGCCAGGGAGGTGTTGCCCAGGAAGCGGATGCGCTCCGGGGGCACGTCGGGGACGAGCCCCAGCGCCACCGCGTTCCGGGGGTCCAGGTGGCTCCCGAAGGCCCCGGCGATGTAGATCCGGGAGACCTCGTCCACCGCGAGCCCCATCTCCCGGAGGAGGATGGAAATCCCCGCGTAGATCGCCGCCTTGGCCCGCAGCACGTTCTCGATATCGCGTTGGGTGATCACGAT
>JAJRVI010000024.1 GCA_024277405.1 Fidelibacterota bacterium | reverse complement strand
CATGGCCTGGATGATGGATGAATACGAGAAGATCGTGGGCAGAAGCGCTCCGGGCGTCATCACCGGGAAGCCCCTGCCCCTGGGCGGCTCCGCCGGCCGCGGCGATGCCACCGCCCGCGGTGGGATCTACACCGTGCGGGAGGCCGCCAAGGTCCTGGGGATCGATCTCAAAGGGGCCACGGCCGCCATCCAGGGCTACGGCAACGCCGGCCAGTTCGCCCATAAACTCGCCGTGGAGATCCTGGGGATGAAGGTTGTGGCGGTCTCCGACTCCAAGGGCGGGATCTACAGCCCCGAGGGGCTGCCCTTCGAAGAGGTATTGAAATTCAAGCAGGAGAACGGCACCGTGGTCGGCTTCCCCGGAGCGGAGAAGGTCTCCAACGAGGAGCTCCTGGAGCTGGACGTGGTGGTGTTGTTCCCCGCCGCGCTGGAGAACGTGATCACCGAGGCCAACGCCGACAGGATCAGGGCCAAGATCGTGGCCGAGCTCGCCAACGGGCCCACCACCCCCGAGGCCGATGTCATCCTCCACCAGCGGGGCGTCTATGTCATCCCCGACTTCCTCTGCAACGCCGGCGGCGTCACCGTCTCCTACTTCGAGCAGGTCCAGAACGCCTATAACTTCTACTGGACCGAGGAAGAGGTACACAGGCTCCTGGACCAGAAGATGACCGCGGCCTTTCACGCCGTCCACGAGGCAGCGACTAAGCACAACGTTCACAACCGGCTCGGAGCGTACCTCGTGGCGGTGAGCCGGGTGGTGGAGGCGATGAAGCTCCGCGGCTGGGTGTAAACGGTACGCGATCTTCGTGGAAAGGGGGCGCCGGTCGGCGCCCCCTTTTTTTCTTCCCCGGGGACCCCCCGGGAGCCGAGGGGCTCAGATGTACCCCAGCTGGAGCGCCACGATCATCCCCGTTCCCAGGAGGAACATCACCATGCCGGCCACGAAGTGCAGGGTGCCCAGCCGGGCCGAGCGCCATCGCTCCGCCCGGGCGGTGGTGGTGAACCCGAAGTGGATCCCCAGGACGATGGCGAGGAGCGGTAGGATGAAGATCAGGTTGTAGAAGAGGAGATATACGATCCCCTGGAGGCGGGTGCTCGTCTTCGAGATAAGGGCGAGTATGGCGATGTAGGGCCCCGAGGAACAGGGCAGGAGGAAGAACGAGTCCAGGACCCCCACGGCGAAGGCACCGGGGATGGTGACCGCGGAGCTGGTCAGCTTCTTCACGATGGGGCGCCAACGTTGTGGCACCTCAATGGTGAACCATTTCCCATAGGCGAAGTAATCCTTCATGTTCCACAGGCCCAGTAGGATCGCGAGCGCCGATACGGTGAGGATGAAGGGCCGCTGTACTCCGGCCGTTTGGATCGCGGTGAAGATCCCGAGGCCCATCAAGAAGTACGAGATGTAGATCGCAGCGATGAAGGAGAGCCCCACCCAAATGATCCTCCCCCGCTTCCCGGCGACGAGGAGGGTGCCGAGGAGGAGGATCAGCACCGCGAAGGTACAGGGGTTCACCGAATCCGCCGCCGCGGCCAACACCAACGCCGGGATGGTGAGGGCCTCGGCGAGGCCCGGCCCTTCGCCCCCTTCTATCCGGGAGAGGGGGGAGGGGGCGTCGGCCTCGATGGCCATCCGCACGGCGTCCTCCAGCACGAGCTCCTCGGCCGGTCCCGCCGCGGAGAAAGGCTCGGGCTCCATGCCGTAGACCCGTAGCCCCCCGGCGAGCCCGCCGGTGGCGATAAGGGCGTAGTCCCCCACGAAGATAAGGGGGGTATAGAGCTCCTCCAGCTTGAGGTCTATTCCATAGGCCCGGAGGAGCTTCGCGAGGACCTCCTGGGCCTCGGGCTCATCCACCTCGAAATAGCGGACCTCGAGCTGGGGGTATCTGGGGAGGAGCTCCCCCTCCAGGAAGTCCTCGATCCGGGCGCAATGGGAGCACCCGTGGCGACGGAAGAACACGAGCTCGGTCGCTGAAGCGACGAGGGAGAAGAGGAAAAACAGGATACACAGAGAGATGCCGATGGACTTCGTTTTCATCGTCCCCCCTGGATCTGTCCCGTGGACCTGCGTCCCGCGATCGCGCCCCCATGGGGCATCGCCGGACACATCGCGCGTTCACCCAACGGGCCCGGGAAAGATGGAAGGGAGCAGGGATGTCTGCCCCCTTCCCGACCATCCCCCCACGGTTTCACCCGGACGAGACGAGCATGAAGGTCCCGTACCGGCGCTTCCACTGGGCGAGCCCGCCTAGGATGCAGGCGGCCTCGTATCCCTGGGACCGGATATATTTGGCCGTGGGACAGGATTTGGTCCCGTCGTCGTCCACGCACCAAATGGTCAGCCTTGCCCCTTGTGGGAGGCTGCGGGGCAGGTGGTCCACGATCCACCGCGGTACCTCCCCGGGATCGAGGTTGAGCGCCCCGACGAGGTGTTCCGCGGCGAACGTCTCGGGGGGGCGCACGTCGATGATGAGGACGTAGCGGGAGAGCAACTGCTGGGGGTCCACCGCATAGCTCCCGCCACGGGGCTCCCCCCGGAAGGAGAATGGACCCTCCTCGCCGAATTCGATGAACAGGTTTCCGTACCGGGACTGCCAGGCCACGAGCCCCCCGTTGATGGAGCGGGCGAACCGGTACCCCATCTGCACCAACATCGAGGCGGCTTGGGACGCGGTTTCCCCCGAGTTGTCGTAGAGGTAGATCAAAACGGTGCTCGGGAATTGCTTGATCTTTTCCGCGAGCTGGTGGAAGGGGATATTGATCGCCCCCAGCAGGTGGGCTTTGGCGAATTCCTCAGGGGGACGGACATCGACGAGCAGATAGAGGTTGTACTTCAGATACCAGGCGGAGCGCTCGTGTGGCTCGGCCGGGCGCACATAGCCCACGAGGGCGAGGACCATCACCGGGGTCTGCGGGTCGTTGGTGTAAACGCGGATCTCCTTGCGTACATGCCGGCCCCCGAAACCGCTGGAGTCGAAAGTGGCGACGAGTTCCAGTGATTCACCGGGCTGGAGGACCTCCTTCGGCAACGCGGCCACGGTACAACCGCAGGTGGTGTAGGGTTTACGGGTGAAGACCAGGGGGGCATCGCCCTCGTTGCGGATCACGAAGGCGTGCTCCACGATCATTCCCTCCTTTATCTCCCCGAAGTCGTAGACGGCGTTGTCGACCGCGATCCGCGGGCTCGCCAGGGCGATAGCGGGCAGGACCAGAAGGAACGCCAACGCGATGGATCTCATCTGACCTCACCTCTCCTTCCCCAAAAATCTTTGATTCCCATGGATTTTACAGCTTCCCGCATCCCGGGGTTTCACCTCTCCGCGGAGCAGCAGGTCCTTACTCACGTCCCGAAAGGCCGAGATCGGCGAGATACGGGTTGAATAGGTAGTTGTGGCTGAACGGTTTCGGGAAGGTCGCGTGATAGGAGAGGGCGGCCGCTGGATCCAGGAACCAGTCGCCCCGGGAGAGCCGGTTTCCCAGCGCTTGGGGGTAGCCCCAGGGCGTGTTGGCCTTGTCCTCGCCCCAGTCGTCCCCGTCGAAGGCCGCGGGGAGCACAGACCCCCGATACTCGAACGGCTGGTCGAAGAGCTTCCCCGGCCCGATCTCGTCCCGGCGCTGCCAGAGGGTGTCGTAGATGGAGATCAGGGCGTAGGTGGCCTCGCCGGGGATCCCCTCGGGGACCTCCGCCGCCTCCCCGGGGCGGTAGACGATCGCCCCCTTCTTGAGCTTTATCCTGTGGCCGTAGATCCCGTGGCCGTAGGTCTCCACGTATATCACCGGCCGCCCCTCTTCCAGCGTGATTTTCCCTCTCACCCGGAGGAACCCCGGCTTCACGGAATGATCAGCCACGTAGAGATAGATGCGGTTGTGGGCCAGGGTCTCCATGGCCTCGAGCTTCCCGTAGGGGCTCCCGTCCTTGCGGACGGCGAGCTGGATCGACTCCAGGTCGTTCTCGTGACAGAGGGAGGGGAAACACCGGGGCTCGTAATCCCGGGGGTGAAAGAGGCTATAGAAGATGAAGTAATGGGTTTCGGTCTCGGTCACCGAGTAGTAGACATAGGCCGAGAGGTCCCCGGTGGGCTGGTTTTCCCAGTTGTTGTTCCCAACCCAGTCCCCGTCGAAGTCCACCCGGGTGATATAGTCCTGATCGCTCGCGGCCCCCTGGTAGATGATCGGGGCCCAACGCAGGGCCAGTTCCCGGTAGCTCCCGCTCCCGATAGCGACAAGGCTTACCAAAATGAACACAAATCCCACCGCAACCGCGCGCATCTCCACCTCCTTTGCTCCCGGCCCGCGGGGCAAGTCGGAGGTCGCAGGATCACCATAGGACCTCCCGCAATAGCGAACTCGCCCGGGAGACGCCCCTCCCACCGAGGTCGAACTCGAGCCCCGCGGCGGTGAAGAGTCCGGGGAGGGGCTTCGTCCCTCCCAGGGATAAGGCGTGCTTGTAAGCACGCAGCGCTTCTTCACCATCTCGGCGGGCCCTCTCCCAGATCCCCAGTGCCCCCAGTTGGGCGATCCCGTACTCGATGTAGTAGAAGGGATGGAGGAAGATGTGGAGCTGGCGGTGCCATTCCCATCCCAGGGCCTCCTCATACCCCTCCCAGTCCACGATCCCCCCGAAGCGCCACCGGAGATCCGTCCAGGCCTTCGCCCTTTCCTCGGGGGTGTGGTGCGGATGGGTGTAGATCCAGTGCTGGAACGCGTCCACGGTGGCGATCCAACATAAAAGCGACACGATCCCCTCCAGGTGTTGGCGCCTTGCCCGGGCCGCATCCCCGGGGGAGTAGAGCACCTCCCAATGGGGATGGGTGAGGAGCTCCATGGACATTGAGGCCACCTCGGCGAACTCCAGCGGGGCCCGGCGCAGGAACACCAATGGCTCCTCCCGGGCGAGGAGGGTGTGGAACGCATGGCCCGACTCGTGGAGGAGGGTCCGGAGGTCCCGGTGGCGCCCCACCGCGTTCATGAAGATGAACGGCAGCCTCCGCTCCGCCAACGTGGCTTGGTATCCCCCGGGCGCCTTCCCCACCCGGGATTCCAGGTCCAGGAGGCCATACCGCGGCAGCAACGAAAAGAGCCCCGAGAGTTCCGGATCCAGCCGGCGGAAGATCTCCCCCACCCCTTCTACGAGCTCCGCGGCATTCCCAAACGGGCGGAGCGGGGGGGTCCCCGTGGGATCCACATCCAGATCCCACGGACGGAGCTTCTCCACCCCCAACTCCCGCCTCCTTTTTTCCTGAAGCCGGATGAGCAGGGGAACCACGTGACGCTCCACCGCGGCGTGGAAGGCGTGGCAGTCCTCGGGAGTGTAGTCGAATCGCTCCCGCCTGCGGAAGGCGTAAGCCCTGTAGTCGGGGAACCCGGCGTTGGCGGCGATCCTCTCCCTCAGCGAGAGGAGCTCGTCGAAAACCCCGTCGAGCTCGTCCTTGTCCCGGAGCCTCCGCTCCGCGATCCGTTCCCAGACCTCCCTCCGGACATCTCTATCCGGGTCTTCGAGGTATCTCGCCGCCTGTTGGAGAGTGAGCTCCTTCCCCCGGAACTCCACCGTCATCGCCCCGGCGATCTTCTGATAGCGCTGGGAGAGCCGGTTCTCCTCGACCTCGAGGGGGATGTTTTCCTCCCGGAAGAGCTCGACCGCGTTCCTGAAGGAGCGGACGAGGACGAAGTACCGGTCCCCCGGCAAGGCCGCCGCGGCCGGGCTGCCGACGAACCTCTCGTGAAGCCGTTGCAACGCCGCTTTGATCTTCGGTTCTATCTCCGTCACGAACCGCAGGTAGAGTTGTTCGGCCCGCTGGTCGGTCGTATCGCAGGTCATGTGGATATAGCGGATGCTGCGCTCCTCGAGCACGGCGGAGAGGAGTTCCGATAGGTCCCGATGCCAGGACTCGGCCTCCGCCGCGGTCCCCAGGGGACGCGATCCCAGCTCCCGGAAGAAGGGCTCCACATCCTCCCAAGCGGAGACCCGGAGATCCTCCGGCAGATAGCGCCGTGGGTATTCGCGCGGAAGTCCCTCGATGTGCAACAGTCCTCCTACCTCCTCCCTGGGGGCACCCCCGATTTCTGACCCCCCGAGTTTAACGGGTAAGGGGAAATCTTGTTGGACACGTCCCGGGGGCGGCTTAATATCGAACGGCATGTTGATCATCGTGGCTGTCGCGTTGGGTTTCGCCCTGGGATCCATCCCCACGGCGTATCTGGTGGGACGCCTTCACGGGGTGGATATCCGGAAACACGGCTCGGGGAACGTGGGGATGACCAACGCCTGGCGTGTCCTCGGGTGGAAGGCCGCCCTGCCGGTGGGGATCGTGGATGTCCTCAAGGGGTATCTGGCCTCCGCTTGGGTATCCCGGCTCGGGGTTGTGGGGGGGATCGACCCCGTTTACGCGGGCATCTTGGTCGGCACGGCGGCGATCCTGGGACACGTGTTCACCCCGTGGCTCGGGTTCCGCGGGGGGAAGGGCGTGGCCACGGGGGCCGGGGCGCTCTTGGGGTTGATGCCGGTTCCGGTGGGGATCTGTGCCGCCGTGTTCGCCGTCGCCGTCCTCGCCACGAGGACGGTGTCGGTGGGCTCGCTCTCCGCCGCGGCCGCACTCCCCCTCGCGGTCTTGCTCTTGGATCGCCTCACCGGCCTTTCCTATGGCCCGGCGCTCCTTTGGCTCTCGGTGGGATTGGCCGCGTTCGTGTTCTGGACTCACAGGAGCAACATCCGTCGTCTCCTGCAAGGGGAGGAACTCAGCTTCAGGCGCGGACGGAGGTGATTCGGCGGTCTCCGTCCGGGGGTGGGTCAGAGGCCGAGGAAGGCGTAGATCCCCATGAGGATCGCCCGCGCTATCCGCGCACGGTAACCTGGGTCGAGGAGGAGGCGGCGTTCGGCGGAGTTGCTCAGATAGCCCACCTCCACCAGCGCGGCGGGGAGCTTCGTATGCCGTAAGTAGAGCTTCTGGGAGCGGACGCCACGATCCGTCGCCCCGGTCTCCCGGACCAGGGCGGACAACACGGCGCGGGCCAGTTCCCAGCTGGGGTCATCCGTGGCGCGGGTGTTGTCCACCCACACCTCGATCCCGTGGACGCGGGGGTCCGAGAGGTAATTGGCGTGCACCGAGAGGTAAAGGGTTGCTCCCACCTCCTCGGCGAACCGCACGCGCTCCTTGAGCTCCACGTAGCGGTCGGTGGCGCGGGTGAGGACCACCTGCACCGGACCCCCTTGCGAGAGCTCGAAGATCCGGAGCACGATGTCCAGCGCGATGTCCTTCTCCCGGACCCCGGCCACCACCGCCCCGGGGTCCTCGCCGCCGTGGCCCGCGTCGATCACCACCACCGGTGGGGGGATCTGCTGCGGTCCGGCGGCGAGGAACGGAAACGCGAGGAACCACACCAGGAGGAGGAACGCGCGGCGTCTCATCACGGGGCGTTTATAGCACCCCGGGGAAGGCGGGGGTATCCCCGGGGTGAGGCGGATATGGGGCAGGTGGGAAGGGTTGCACGGACCGTTGACCCCGAGAGGTGTGTTCGCTAAAATTCAAAAAAGAAAATGTTTTTCAATTCTATCGTGGGCTTGGACACCATCCCCCCGGGACGCAAAGCCCGGGTGGTTCGGATCGAGGGCGGCAGGGGCCTCATCGGCAGGCTCGCGCGGCTGGGCATCGTCCCCGGGGCCGAGGTGGAGGTGATATCCCGCGCCCCGGTGGGGGGGCCGGTGCTCATCGAGGTGGACGGGGCCCGGGTGGCCCTGGGACGAGGTGTGGCCAGGAAGGTGGTGGTGACGCCCCTTGCTTAGGATCGCCCTCGTCGGACAGCCCAACTCGGGGAAATCCACCCTCTTCAACGCCATCGCGGGGTATCGCGCGGTGGCGAGCAACTTCCCCGGCACCACCGTGGAGCTCCTCCGCGGCAAGGCCCTGGTGGGGGGAAAGGCCGCCGAGGTGGTGGACCTCCCGGGTACCTACTCCCTCCGTGCCGGCGACCCCGCCGAGGAGGTGGCCCGGGATTACCTCCTCTCCGGCGAGGTGGACGTGGTGGTGGACGTGGTCGATGCTTCCCTCCTTGGGCGGTCCCTGGAGCTCACCCTGGAGCTCTGCGAGCTCGGCCTCCCCATGGTGGTCTGCCTCAACATGATGGACGAGGCCCGTCGCAAGGGGATCCGCATCGACCCGGAAAAGCTGGAGGAGATCCTCGGCGTCCCCGTGGTGGAGACGGTGGCCGTGCGGGGCCTCGGGCTCAAGGATCTCCTCGCGGCGATCCCCCGGGCGCGGGTCCCCGTACCGCCGCGCTATTCCGCCGATGTGGAACGCCACCTCGACGAGCTATCCCGGAGGATCGCGGATGCCATCACGGGCGGGGTGCCGGCCCGGTACCTGGCGGTGCTCGTCCTGAGCGGGGATCCCCTGCCCCCGGGGGTGGAGCTCCCGGTGGCGGAGGCGGAGGTGGAACGGGCGCGCCGGGAGATCCTGAGGGATCGAGGGGAGGAGCCCGCCCTGGTCATCGCCTCCGAGCGCCATGCCCTGGCGCTCCGTATATTCGAGGAGGTGGCCCGGGTCACCCACGCCGAGCGCTCCCTCCGCGACCGGGTGGATTCCCTCCTCATGCACCGCATCCTCGGGTATCCCATCCTGTTCCTAGCACTGCTCGGGCTCTTCTTCGGGGTGTTCAAGATCGGGAGCATCCTGGAGGGCTACCTCCTCCCGCCCCTGGAGGCCATCACCGGCTGGGTGGAGGGGGCGATCCCCGGCCCCATCGGCCTCGTGCTGAGCGGGGCACTACAGGGGTTATGGGCCGGGATCGGGATCGTACTCCCCTACCTCCTCCCATTCCTGTTCTTCCTCGCCCTCCTCGAGGATGTGGGGTATCTCCCCCGTATCGGGTTCCTCCTGGACGGCCTGATGCACCGGCTCGGCCTCCACGGGAAGAGTGTGATCCCATTCCTCCTGGGATACGGATGTTCCGTGCCCGCGGTGCTGGCCACGCGGATCCTCGAGGACGAAAGGGACCGTTTGGTGACGGGGGCGCTGGCGGTGATGGTCCCCTGCGCAGCGCGGACGGTGGTGATCTTCGGGCTCGTGGGGCGCTATGTGGGCCCCTGGATCGCCTTTTCCCTCTACCTCTTGAACATCATCGTCATCGGGGTCGCCGGGAGGCTCCTGCGGCGGTACCTTCCGGGGATGGGACCGGGACTCATCATGGAGATCCCCCCCTACAGGCTCCCCGCCCCGCGCACCGTGCTCCTCAAGGTGTGGTTGAGGCTGCGGGGGTTCATCACCGTGGCCTGGCCTACCCTGATCGCCGCCAGCGCGTTCTTCTCCCTGCTCGAGGTTTTGGGCTGGACCGGGGTTCTGAACACGTTGCTTTTGCCCATCACCTGGCCCCTGGGCCTCCCCGCCGCGGTGGGGGTCCCGCTCGTCTTCGGGATCCTGCGCAAGGAGCTCTCCCTCATCATGCTGGGGCAAGCCTTGGGGACCGTGGACTTCGGAACGGCGCTCTCGGGGGCGGCGATGGTGGTGTTCACCGTGTTCGTGATCTTCTACGTCCCGTGTCTCGCCACGGTGGCGGCGCTGTGGCGGGAGCTTGGCCGCCGGCGGACGTTGCTCGTCGTGGCCGGCACGGTGGGTGTGGCGATGACGGTGGGGCTTGTCGTGCGCTTCCTTTCGTGGCTTTTCTGAGCGTCCATCGGGCGCCGGGGGGTCTGTGGTATGGTACGAGGGTTACGCGATTAGCGTAATGGGTCGGGGACCCTCCCTAGCCGGGCACGTCGGTGCCCGCCGCCTCGGCCATGCGCACGATGTCCTCCGAGGTCACCACGCACAGGTTATCCGCGGCGTAGGCCACCAGGGCCTCATAGGCCCGCCAGATGGCCTCCCGCTCCTCCGGCGGCCGGGGCCGGGACGGGTCGGGGGCATCGAGGTCGTAGGGCGGCTCCCGGGGGATCCGTCGCCTTATGTCCCGGTAGAAGATGGAGAGCCAGGGGGTGGCGCCTTTGCGGTAGAAGTTGTTCTCGTGGATGAGCACGGTGATGAAGGGAGGCCGCGGGCATTTCCAGGCCCCGAGCTCCTCCACCAGGTGCGCCAGGGGATCGTAGTACTCCGCCAGGGGACCGACGATGGCGTTCCACCAGAAGAGCTCCTTTTCGGTCCCCGGCGCCCTCCAGCGGGTGATGCTGAAGTCACTGGGCCGGACGAGCAGGCCATGCACCCACTGGAAGGGCCTCTCGGGATCGGTCCCGGTCTCGTGGTAGAGGAGGGTCATCCTCGCCCCGAGCTCGGCGTAGATGGGGAGGATGAGGTCGCGCCATTTGGGATGCGGCACCGAGGCCACCACCGGGGGCCTCCCGAACACCTTCACCAGGAGCGTGAACCCGCCGGGCTGGCCCCGGATGAGGCCCCCGGTGCGGAGGTCGAGCCGATAGGTCTCGTAATCCCGCAGCACCCGGGCGGCCTCCTCGGGGGAGAGGCCCCGGAGGGCCCCGTCGAACCCGGGGGTCGCGGGATGGGGCGGCCGCACGTGGTAGCTTATCGTCATCCCCGAACTCACAAGACGTTCGATCACGTCCGGGCGATGCTCGAGATACGCCCACACCTGAGGGCCGGTGAGGTAGAAATCGCCCCGCACCCCGTATTTCTCGAAGAGATCCACCAGCCGCAACACCGTGTCGGCGCTCTCGTCCACGTTCACGAAGTCGTGGACGTTCACGACGAAGGTGATGTATCCCCGGCAGACCTCTTCTGTGGAACGGTTATCGACCGTGGCTTCAGCGGGGGCCTCGCCCCGAGGGTCGACACCGGGGTGTCCCCTTTCCCACGTGGCGAAGGCGTCGGCCATCTCCGAAAAGGTGGCCCAGCGGACCCTCCCCGCCTCCACCAGCGGATCCACCGCCTCGGTAAGGAACCGGTCGATGGCCTCCAAGGGGAACTCGCCGGGGTGGATGGTGAGGTGGAACACGTTCACCCGGTCGGGCCGGGCCGCGGCCAGGGAACGCTCGAGGGATCCCCGCACCACCTCGAGCCAGGCGGCGGCTCCTCGCTCCGTGCCGAGCTCCCGCATGAGCTCCCGTTTCCTCCGGGGGGCATCGGGATCGAAGAGGCCGTCCGGGAGATAGACGATGGGGCCATCCGGGTCGTGGGCCGCGAACGCGGACATATCCCCGGGATCCGGCCCCCCGGCCGGCCGCCAGGGATTGACCCCGAGCACCAGCTCGTCGTGGCTCTGCTTCCGGGGGTCCTTCCAGTCTCCGTAGACATCGAGCCCGGCGCACGCCGCGGCCTCCAGGACCCCGGGGTAGAGGTTCCCCCCGCTCCAGTAGCGGACCCTCCCTTTTACCCCGGCAGCGTGGATGAGCCCGATCTCCTCCCGCATCGCCCGGCACCACGCCTCCGGAGGCAAGCGCTCTGGGTCCGGCCCCAGGTGGGCGTCCTCGTGGAAGTGGAGGGCGATCTCATGTCCCCGGGCCTCGAGGTCGGCGAGCACGGTCTCCCCTGTCTCCGCGGCGACCCGGGTGAACGGTGATTGGACCTGCACCACGAGCACGCCCTCGTGGCGCTCCACCAGCGCCGCGAGCTCCCGGAGGTAGCGCACGTGCTCGTGGAAGAGGCGGGGGTCGGCGTAATCCCCCCGGCCCGAGCGGTGTCCCTGGGCGGTGGTACCCAACGGCTCCACGTGGACCCCGATGGCGAAGAGGAGCACCGCCTCCCCTGCGGACGCCACGCCTCCCATCAGGATAACCGCCGCGAGGATCAGCCACTTCCTCCACATGGGACCTCCTTCGGGGGAAGCCTAGCGGATCCCCGGGGGGCACGGGAACCAAAAGGGGGTCAAAGGGGGTTCAAAAACCCGCGCGTATCAGATCGCCAGCTGATGGACGAGCTCGTAGAGCCGGAAATCGATGGCCACCGCCTTGCGGCCCACGGCCTCGAGGGGGACCCGCACCACCTCACCCTTCCGCCAGGCCACCATGTGGCCGAAGATCCCCGCCTTCACGTCCTCGGCGGCACAGGCCCCGAAGCGGGAGGCGAGGATCCGGTCGGTGGCCGTGGGGGAGCCGCCCCGCTGCAGGTGCCCGAGCACCGTCACCCGGACTTCGAGGCCCGTGCGCTCCCGGATGAAGTTGGCGATGGCCCCGGTGGAGCCGAGCCTGGCGGTGACCCCCTCGGCCACGACCACGATGGAGTGGTGTTTCCCCTTGCGGTAGAGGGCCGATACCCGTTGGGCGAGCTCCTCCAGGGAGACCTCCACCTCGGGGACGAGCACCAGCTCGGCCCCGCCGGCCAGGCCCCCCATGAGGGCGATGTAGCCCGACTCCCGTCCCATCACCTCCACCAGAAAGACCCGCTCGTGGGCCAGGGCGGTATCCCGGATGCGGTTCAGGGCCCAGACCACGGTGTTCACCGCGGTGTCGACCCCGATGGCGAGATCGGTCCCCTCGATGTCGTTGTCGATGGAGGCCGGGATCCCCACCACGTTCACCCCCTGCCCCGCGAGCCAGCGTGCCCCCTGGAGGGACCCTTCTCCCCCGATGACGATGAGGGCGTCGAAGCCCTCGCGCGCGATCGTCTCCAGGGCCCGGCGGCGGCCCTCCTCGGTGAGGAAGGCGGGACAGCGGGCGGTGTGGAGGGTGGTGCCCCCGAACTCGATGATCCCGCCCACGTCGCGGGGGGAAAGGGGGAGGACATCCCCCTCGATGAGGCCCGCGTACCCCCGGCGGATGCCGATGGTCTCGAGGCCCAGCCCCCAGCCCCGTCGTACGATCGCTCGCACCGCGGCGTTCATCCCCGGGGCGTCGCCGCCGGAGGTGAGAATCCCCACGCGCATTTCCCCGCTATGGTACTATACCGGGGGGCACGGGCAAAAAGCGTCACTCGACGTCGATGTGGATCTCCGTCCCTTCCCGCCGCGGGCGCGCATCCGCGAAGCGGAGGCGGAGCCCGGAGGCCTCCAGCTGCACCGAGCCCCCGGCGACGCGGACCCCGGGTTCCGCGGGGAGGCCGGCGACGACCGCCGTCCGCACCCCGTGGAACAGGGGGTGATCCCCCGCTGCCACCGTGAGGCACGCGACCCCCAGGCACTCCAGCTCTCCCCTATCGTTTCCCAACTTGACCCAGCGGCGATGCAGCACCTCGGTCGGGCCCAGCTTCACCAGGTTCATGGGATCGAATCCCCGGGGCCACAGGGGCGTTCTCACACTCCACGACGAGCATCCATCCCCGCTTCCCCAGGAACTCCCTCCGGAGGCTTCCCTGCGGGCCCGTACCCCACGGGCCCCCTGTTGAGCCCAGCGCCGCGCCCGACGGATCCTCTCCGTTCCCATGGCTCGGGGGGAACCCCGACCACGATGCACCGCAGGAGCTCATCCAGGGAACCGACGCGTTCGCCCTCGCGATCGTGTTTCCATCCGGGATACAGCCTGTCGAGGATCAGGGCGATGGCGTGGCCGGTGGCGTAGAGATAGCGCCGCACCTCCTCCACGGCCACATCGTCCGCCGAGGAGAGGGGGTTCACTCGGGCGTCCAGGGCCGTGGCCTCCACGTACTGCGCCAGCCCCTCCACGAGCTCGATGGCGCGCTCGTACGCGACGGCCCCCTCCGGCATGAGGGACGACCGTCTGGTACGCGCCGCCAGCGCCGCAGCGGCCCATCCCGCGGGGTCCCTCGTCGAGAGGGCTTCCCCCAGCGCGATCATCTCCAGCTTGCGCAGGAAGAGGATTTCCTCGTCCTCCACCGGGTACATGAGCAGTTCCGCCTCGTTTGCCCACCACGATGGACGGCGTTCCCGCTGAAAGACGTGGAGGGCCTCGTGTACCGCCACCGCCGCCCATTCCCGGGGGGATTTCTCCCCGGAGATGAGGAGGACCGCGGTGGGGACCCCTCCCAACTCGGCCACCGTGTTGGCCTGGATCGCGGGATGGAGGCCGTCGAACACGGACAGTTCGGGCGAGGCGGGGAGGGGGCGGAACTCCTCCGGGGGGACGGGTG